>NZ_JAKDUI010000261.1 GCF_030457785.1 Psychrobacter sp.
TAACCTAATCAGGATTATCACAGCTGTTTGTTGCAATTCCAAATGGGCTATTTAAATTTGGACGTATACCATCAGAAATATCTACATCATCGACTAAAACCGGGAAATCAATTAATCTTGATTGTTGTGACTCGCTACCGTCAACCCTAGTATTGACCGTGATACTAGAGAGATACCACTCAGCATATTCTTTTGGATAACGCACTGAGAAGTCAATTTTACCAAAGTCATCCGTTGTCAAATTAAAGCCCTGACTAGGATTGAGGCTGACCTCATTGCCATCACCATCGAGTACAGCAGCCACATTCACAGGGTCTAATTGACCATTCCCGTTAGTATCTTCACCGAGGTTTAAGATACCATTGTTGTTAACATCTTCATTGTCGCAAGCAAGAGCACTCTTAACCCAGGCATCATCTCCACTTAAATCAATACCAATAGAATAAAAGCCTTTATAATACTCTTCTGGTATCAAATTTACGGATACTTGCTGATTGATAGCAGGCTGCCCAGTGTTATCTAAAACACTGATAGAACCATTCCTATAGTAGTAGACATCTCGATCACCTGAGCGCACGGTATTAGCAAATGCAAAGCTAATAAATGTTGACTTAGTTTGTACTGTGATACCTGAGTCATCCAAAGGTACACTGACAGATTTTTCGGTGCCGTCGGGCAATTTAAGTGCTTGAACTTCAGCTTCGATTACCACCCCGTCTGTACTGGTTGAGTTTTGTCCAGCATTATAGGTCACTATTGCTTGACCATTATTGTCTGTATATGCCACTGCTTGACCTAAGCTACCGCCAGATGCATCTTTAGTAGTGGTGAACTGCACGATTGCATTTTTAACAGGTGCATCATCTACGTCCAGAACTCTCGCTATTACTTGAGTTGAGCCACCAGTACTAATGACTGCTCGCTCTATTTGAAGCAGTAACTGAGTGGGCGCAGTAGAAACGAAGTTAATAGTCGTGGCTGTAGCATCATTATCATATTCAGCGGTGATGTTCGCATTTCCTGGCACACCAGACTCTACATAAAAAACGACTTGATTATTGCTTACTTCAAAAGTACGGCGCGATGAAGCTTGTCCATCGTTATCTAGTATCTTACCTTTATTAGTTGATATTACTACCGTATCACCGTTATAGCCATCAGGGAAGTTGAGCGTCATTTCTTCAGACTCGTTGACCTCGATATCTGATATCGGTGCAAACATAATATCAGAGCTATCATCGCCTACAGCAGCGACAGTCACCAAATTAGAAATACGCTGAGTTATCTGCGAGCCCTGTATATCAAGGCTGAAGCTGTAGCGCCCATCAACAGCAGTGAGCAATGCTGCATTGGTATCAAAGATAAACTCGCCATTAATATCGGTAGTTCTAGTGGCTATTTCATTACTGTCATTAAATAAAACCACGGTCGTATTAGCAAACACTTCTCCTTGTGCATCTAAAACGCGACCAGAAATACTAAAGTTCTCTGTGTCTGTGATAGTGTTTTTCGAAGCAATAACATTATCAGCACGTGTACCTGAAACGATAATCGGCAAACTTTGCGTTACTCCACTGCCATCGTTTGCGGTTACCGTCATTATACTTTCGTGGTTCAACCTTGAATCAATACCAACCGAACTTTGTTGTAAGGACAAGCTGATCAGGCCATTTTCATCAGTGGTCTGAATTGAACTACCGTCTATAGATAGACCATATAGTGCTGCATCGCTAACACTCACAGTGACAGGCACGCCTGCAATAATACCACCATTTTCATCGATTACTCTGATTTCAACCGTGGTATTATCACCACCGGTTGATAGCTGGCTTTTGCCTGACGAGATATAGATTTCATCAACGTTAGATGTTGATACATTTGTATCATCACCATCAGTTCCGCCATCGCCTGCACCCGACCCTGTACCAAACTCAGGTGCAATTGAGTCAACAGTATCGCCATCTCCCCCACCACATCCAGCTAACGCTAAAGCTAAGGTGAGCGCTGTTAACTGAAACAGCTTAGGAGAAAGTGGGTGTGAACTATAAGACATATTTTAGACTCCGCATCAGCAGGAACTTGTTTGAGCAAACAGATAGAAAACATCACACAGAGTCATCGTCAATCAGCAACGATACAAGGATTATAAGGTAGAATCAGTTGTGTTAATGCACTGTATTGAATATATAAGCAACTTTACTGCCTTTTCCTACAACTTACAACTAAAAATTATCCCTTACTATCAAATAATCAGCTACATAAGCTGTCCATTTCAAGGTATAATGACCACCCTTCAGTTCGACGATAATCATAAAAATATTTGAGTTCTAATCTATTTTATGGTATAAATGTCGGCTTTAAAATTTTCTGAATTGGTTATCCTGTGATTTGCCTTTAGATAACAGTGATACCAACTCAACCTTCATATAGTTTTGTTTGGTGCAAAGCTGCCGCTTGCTGTGTCCATGCCGCAAAAACGTGCAACTTGCCCAGACTGGTATGAGAAAAACTCATACCTCATAGATTAGGAGTTCGCCATGTCTCGAGTTTGCCAAGTGACTGGAAAGCGCCCTATGGTGGGTAATAATGTTTCGCACGCAAACAACAAAACCCGTCGTCGCTTTCTACCAAACCTTCATAACCATCGTTTTTGGGTAGAGTCTGAAAATCGTTTTGTGCGTCTACGTGTGTCTACCAAAGGTATGCGCGTTATAGACAAACTTGGTATCGATAAAGTGTTAGCGGATCTACGCGCACAAGGTCAAAAAGTATAAGTTAAGACTGGCAGCTTTGAGCTCTTGAGATATAGGTTCTTTTACCATTGTCCTACTCCCAAAGCTGCTTATTGCCACACTACTTGTTGTTATTGTGGCGGCTTATTACTTTTGACCCGTACCTATCGTTTGAAGACCCCTCATTTACAGGAAAGCTATCATGAGAGATAAAATTAAATTAGTATCAACTGCTGGTACTGGCTATTTTTACACCACTACCAAAAACAAGCGCACTATGCCTGGCAAAATGGAAATCAAAAAATTTGATCCAAAAGTACGCCAGCATGTGATCTTTAAAGAAGCAAAAATCAAATAATTAATAC
>NZ_JAKDUI010000035.1 GCF_030457785.1 Psychrobacter sp.
ATAATATATCAAAAGTTGCAGGTAGAATAGTATTTATCAGCTGACATATGACATAAAAAATAGAAGTTCATGGCTAGCATTCTAATTTCTACTCAAACTTATGGTGCTTTTATGTCTACGATGCTTTCCACAGTATTCACCAACACTTTCGCTAGTGCCCTGTCGCGCTTGCCAGTGCCTAATATCTGGGCAGCGGGCACCACCCAACAACGTACGCTAATATTGGGCGTCGCACTGGCGGTGCTATCAAATGTTTTATTTGGCGTGCTTTATGCGTATAGCAGCTTTTTGGCACCGTTGTCAGGGACACAGGTCTTTGTTTGGCGCATGTTGGCGATGTGGGCTGCGCTGATTGGCTATCTGGTGATTAGCGGGCGTTTGGGTCTGCATATGACTCAGTTAAAAAAGATCCGAGGTATTAAACAGTGGGCTTGGTTACTACTGCCGACCCCGATATTTCTCAGTCAGTTTTGGTTATTTATGTGGGCGCCGGTTAATGGTCAAGGCGTGCAAACGGCGATGGGGTATTTTTTGTTCCCTCTGATGATGGTGGTCTTTGGTTGTATCTTATTTGGTGAAAAGCTCAGCCGCTTACAGTGGTTGGCTGTTGGCTTTGCGGCACTGGGCGTCGGCAGTGAGATTGTACGCACACAAAGTGTGTCATGGGCGACGTTGTGGGTTTGTGGGACGTATCCTGTCTATTATATTTTACGTCGTATGCAGGGTATTGGGGCGTTGACTGGACTATTAGTAGATTTAACCATTTTTGCGCCATTTGCTTTGGCTTATTTGTTGTTATTTGCGCCGAGTAGCGTTGCACTGGTTGGTGGTTCAAGCTTCTTTATCTTGATGCTGGCTGGATTGGGTGTACTCAGTGTCTTGGCCATGAAAACCAATGTGGATGCGAGCCAACTACTGCCAGTCAATGTATACGGCATGATGAGTTACTTAGAGCCAGCGTTATTGTTTGTATTGGCTGTCACGGTATTGGGCAATCCATTTGAATCAGCGATGATTTATAGCTATGGTTTGATTTGGCTTGGCATTGCTTGTTTGATTGTGCATGGCGTTCGTCAGCTGAGCCGCGCTCGTAAAATGTTGCCATCTTCTACAAGCTCTACAAAAGAGCAGGCAGCATAAGCAAAACAACTGCTGACACTTGCTCCAATAAAAAGGACGATTCAACATTGAGCTGAATCGTCCTTTTTGTGCGTTATTAAAACACGCTCTAATCCAAATGTTGTTTAAAACCGCGCTGCTTATCACGCTCCCAATCACGGTCTTTGAGCGTTTTACGCTTATCGTGCTGTTTTTTACCGACAGCGAGGGCGATCTGACATTTCACCATCGATCGTTTCCAGTAGCAAGATAGTGGCACGCAGGCAAAGCCTTTTTGATTAACAGCGCCATATAGTTTATCGATCTCACGACGGTTGAGCAGGAGTTTGCGAGTACGGATGCTATCGGGGCTCACATGGGTTGAGCTCGATATCAATGGCTGAATATGTGCGCCAAACAAAAATGCCTCGCCATTGCGAAATATAATGTATGCTTCGGTAATCGACATTTTGCCAGCGCGGATGGCTTTGACTTCCCAACCTTGCAATGACAACCCTGCCTCAAACGTCTCTTCGATGAAGTATTCGTGACGTGCTTTTTTGTTCGAGCAGATTTGATTGTCTGGTTTTTTTGACTTTTTTGACATAATTTCTCCAAAAGGGTATCAGTCTTACACACCCTCGTCTTACAGTTCCTCATCCTCAATTAAATAGGTCTATATGTTGGATGAGTCGAACCAGCTATTGTAGCAAAGCCTGTAGCCGAAAGGTAAGTGTGCTGTTGGGACAAATGTAGCAGATGAGTATTAAGTTTGGGTAAAATTTGCTAGCATATAGCCTAATATTATTGACTATGTAAACCATGTTATGAGCCAATCTACTTCTGCCAATGTTTCAAAGCTGCATACCAAAATTTTATATCCTGGTACCTTTGATCCGATTACCAATGGTCATGTCGACTTAGTCATGCGAGCAACCAAATTGTTTGATGAAGTTGTCATCGCCGTCGCTTCAGGACACCACAAAAAGCCCTTGTTCAATTTTGAGGAGCGTGTCGCTTTGGTCGAGGCAGAGTTTGCTGACTTGCCACAAGTATCGGTCGTCGGCTTTGAGGGTTTGCTCGTCGAATTCATGCGTGCTCAAGGCGCTACCGCTGTCTTGCGTGGTCTGCGGGCAATGTCGGATTTTGAATACGAGTTCCAGTTGGCAAATATGAATCGCGAGCTTGACGAAGATTTTGAGGCGGTATTTTTAACACCAGCGCCGAATTATTCATTCATTTCATCGACGATGATTCGAGAAATTGCAAAACTGGGCGGCGATGTGAATAAATTCGTCCCGCCTGGGGTGTCGTTAGCATTTGCTAAAAAGCTAGAGCTTGATCAATAGCCTCACGACCGACTAGTAGCTTTTTATGGTGTCTAGTCTCACATAGCCTGCATTTATTTATCGAAATCGTTTAAAACCTGCATCAATCGGTTGGTTTCGTTTGTATCAGTCAAATATAAGGAGCAGTTTATGGCATTGTTAATCACTGACGAATGCATCAACTGTGACGTTTGCGAACCCGCTTGCCCGAATGAGGCCATCTCAGAAGGCGAGGATATTTATGTCATCGATCCAGACTTATGTACAGAGTGCGTGGGTCATTTTGACGAGCCGCAGTGTGTGGTGATTTGTCCCGTTGACTGCATTCCTAAAGACCCCAACCACGTCGAAACCGAAGGAGACTTATTGGCTAAATACAAGCGTATTATAGGCCAGTAACTATAGATAGGAATACAGGTGGGAATATAAATATACTTGCTGGCGGTTTTTATGGTCAATTAAGCATAAAAGACATGCGCAAATGGCAATAAGTTTGCTATACTGTCGCCCTTGGTAGACTAGGCGATCGCCGCTGTATACTGGCAACAGTTGCACAGGGGAGGAAAGTCCGGGCTACATAGGGCAGCGTGCCAGCTAACAGCTGGGCAGGGTAACTTGACGACCAGTGCAGCAGAGAGTAGACCGCCTCGTCTAACGAGGTAAGGGTGAAAGGGTGCGGTAAGAGCGCACCGCGTGAATGGCAACATCTCACGGCATGGTAAACTCCACGCGTAGCAAGACCAAATAGGCATCGGCATGGCGCGGCCCGCGTTCGATGCGGGTAGGTTGCTTGAGCATATTAGCAATGATATGCCTAGAGGAATGATCGTCCACGACAGAACCCGGCTTATCGGTTTACCAATTTCTATTATTCGTTTTATATCGTTGGTCATATGTATGGCGACCATCTATCCGATGAAAACTCATATTTTTTGCAAAAAATGCCAAATAGGGGTTGACGATATCCACATCTATCGGTAATATACCGAGCCTTAAATGGCGATGTAGCTCAGCTGGTTAGAGCGCACGACTCATAATCGTGAGGTCGAGAGTTCAAGTCTCTCCATCGCCACCATATATTAAAAATCTCATCAGTTTTTAAAAGCCAATCATTTATGATTGGCTTTTTTTTGCCTAAAAAATTCAAAATTCTGCAGCATAGGCTGTAAAAGCACGCCACTCAAGAAGTAGCAAGTATCAGTTAATTACAGGTTTCTTGCCGAACTATAGCTTTATCCGTCTAAACACAGATTACTTCTTGTAACTTACGTTCCGCTTACTTATCATAGAGACTGTTTTCGGTAAAGCACTGTAACGCCATGTCTGTACAATTACCTCCCTATCGTCCTATCAAGCATCGTAGTGGCCTTAAAGTCATGGGTGCTGCTTTTCATGCTTTGCTCATGCGTGAGCTGCAAACCCGCTTTGGTGGCTATCGTTTGGGCTATTTGTGGGCACCGCTTGAAGTACTGTTTCAGGTATTAGTTTTTTTAGTCATATTTGGTGCTATTCGTGAGCGTCTGGTACCTGGCATGGACTATTCTTTGTTTCTGGTCGCAGGTTTGGTTCCGTTCCGTATGTTTGCAAAGATAGGGACTAGGGCGCTGGGAGCAGTTGAGGCAAACCAAGGTCTTTTGATGTATCGCTCGATTAGGCACATTGATGTGGTTATCGCGCGTTCGTTTTTAGAGCTGATTATTTATTTTTTTACCTCAATATTATTATTACTGGGTTTGGCCTTTTTTGATATTTATGCCAGTTTGGGTAGCCTGCATATCATACTGTTTTGTTGGATCACCTTTTTTATCTTTAGTTTTGGTGTAGCTTTAATCATGATGGTCGTTGGCTACTATGGTGGAGAGATTAGTAAAGTAATGAGCCTGGTTTTTACGATATTATATTTTACTTCAGGTGTTATCTATCCGATTCATATCGTTCCTGAGCCCTTTTTTAGCTATTTGCTCTATAATCCTTTCATTCATAATATTGAGCTTATGCGTCATGCATTTGCACCTGACTATCCGATGTATCATATTGATATCGGCTACTTTCTTAAATGGATGTTTGCAGTGAACTTCGTAGGACTATTGCTCTATAAGTATGCTGAACGAGGTATGATTCGTTCTCGTTAGATCTAATTGTATGGGCTATCTAAAAGGTAAATAAATGATTGAAGTAAAAAATGTGTCTAAGTCATTTATGACCAAGCAAGGTCGGCATTATTTATTTAAAGATTTAAACCTGACCATTGGTGATAAGCAAAGTGTGGGCTTGCTGGGCCGCAATGGTGCAGGCAAGTCAACCTTGCTACGTATTATCTGCGGTCTTGACCAGCCAGATCATGGAGAGATTATCACGGATTCGACGATTTCTTGGCCAGTCGGCGTGGCAGGTGGCTTCCAAGGTAGCTTAACCGGCCGTCAAAACGTACGTTTTGTTTGTCGTTTGTACTCTAGCGGTCCGTATATTGATGAAAAAATTCGTTTTGTCCAAGAGTTTGCTGATATTGGCAGCTACTTTGATATGCCAGTCCGTAGTTATTCATCAGGTATGCGCTCCAGGCTTGTCTTTGGTTTAAGCCTAGCCTTTGATTTCGATTATTATATGTTGGATGAAGTAGGTGCTGTTGGGGATGCCGCCTTTAAGAAAAGGTCTAAAGAGATTTTGAAGGCACGAAAGGACACCTCGGGCGTACTCATGGTGTCTCATAATTTGAAAGATATAACCGCAAGCTGTGATGTTGGTATTGTATTAATGGATCAAACAGCACATGTCTATGATGATGTAACAGAAGCGATTGAGGTTTATAAAAAGCATGTACACAAAGCAAAAAAGTAAGATAATTGGCTTTTCGCTGTTTATTGGCTTGGTGCTCATTCCTTGGGTGCTAGTGATTTTTTACGTCATGACGCTGGCTCATCCTCGATATGTCTCGACCGCTGATGTGGTGGTAAAGCAAGTCAGTGAGTCAAGCGCGCCTTCTACTGGTGGTTTGGCTGCTCTTTTGGGCGTCAACAGCACCAGCAAGGAAGATGCTACTTATCTGATGGAATATATTTTATCTAACGATATGATTAAGCGTCTGGATGATGAGTTTAATTTCCGAGAAGCTTATCACATTGATGGTTCAGACCCACTCAATGAGATCGACTCCGAAGCGTCGCAAGAGGATTTACTTGATTACTTCAAAAAACGTGTTCATATCAACCTCGATGAACAAAGCTATGTGCTGTCAGTATCGACAGAAGCGTTTGATTCAGAATATGCCTTGGCGCTCAACCAAACCATCTTGGACGAATCTGAAGAGTTTGTTAACCGTATTTCACAAGAGGTCGCGCGTGATCAGCTTGTCTTTACCGAAACTCAGTTAGACGAAGCGGAAGAGCGTCTAAATGACGCCAAAGAAGAACTGCTAAGCTATCAAAATACCAATGAAATTTATGACCCACAGGCCAATGCGCAAATCATTAATCAGCTGATCGGTAGTCTGCAAGCACAATTGAGCTCGTTACGCACAGAGGAGAGACAGCTACTTAGCTATCTAAACCCAGATGCACCGCAAGTGGTCTCGGTGAGAAGCCAGATCAAAGCGGTTGAGGAACAAATTGGTCAGGAACAGACCAAGCTGACATCACCAAGCACCACTAAGTTAAACCGTCAGGCAGTGCAGTTTGAAACCATAAAAGCTGACGTGGATTTTGCCACCGAGCTGTATAAACTGTCTTTATCATCACTTGAGCAGTCGCGCTTAGAAGCCTTTAAAAAGATGAAGAATTTGGTGGTGATATCAACTCCTTATGAGGCTGAAGAGGCGTTATATCCGCGCCGTGCCTACATAATCTGGACATCACTAGCATTGTTATTGATATTTTACGGATTTGTACGTCTGGTGATGGCAGTTGTCCGCGATCATCGCAGCTAGTTTTGAGTAGTTCAGTCTGACGAACCAAATACCCGTAATGATCGATCGATCAGTAAAGGAATGTAATCCATGAAAATGAAACCACGTGCTACTGTAATAATGATAAGTGCAGCGATGGCAACGGCTAGCATGTCAGCAACGGCTGCTAGTAGTTATGCCGACCAAGTGTCAGGATCTAACTTTGGTACTAGCAGTAACAGCAGTAATAACACCAGTAATACCTCATCAGCCTTTTCTGGCGGGGTGCCAGCTCAAGCTACTGCGCAAGAAGCAGTTAACGCCGCAGGATTGCCTAGTCAGTCAGTGATTAATACCACGCGTCCTTATCAAGACATCAGTACTCAAGATATGATGTTTGGTGAGCAGCTATTCCGCGGTGCCTTTTCGACGACTTCTGGCTCTACCTTTAATGATAGCTACGTGATCAACCCAGGCGATAATGTACAAGTGCGCATGTGGGGTGCCTATCAGTACGCAGCCACCATGACCGTAGACCCACAAGGCAATATTTTCTTGCCAAACGTTGGTCCAGTACGTATCTCTGGGGTGCAAAACGGCAACCTGCAAAATGTGGTCAAAAGCGCTGTCAATAATATTTATCGCTCGAACGTTGGCGTTTATGCTTCATTAGAAGAAGCACAGCCAGTAAAGGTGTTTGTGACAGGTTTTGTGAAACAGCCTGGCTATTATGGCGGCCTAGCAGCTGACTCGGTATTATCCTATTTAGACAGAGCGGGTGGTGTTGATCCAGGCCGAGGCAGTTATATCGATATTCAAATCAAACGTAACGGTCAAATCTTGCAGCAAGTCAATCTGTATGATTTTTTATTGGCTGGTCAATTAGAGGCGTTCTCATTTCGTGATGGCGATGTGATTACTGTTGCGCCGCAAAAGAAAACTTTCGATATCAGCGGAGAGGTACAAAACGAATATACCTTTGAGTTTGATGTCAATGATTTGAACATTGGTGATGTATTACAAGTGGCCAACCCAGCAGCGAATGCTACTAATGTCAGTATTACTCGTAGTGCTGGACGGGCACAGACAGCGGAGTACTACTCACTGAGTGAAGCACAAAACATCCCCGTCTATAACGGCGATCATATGGTAGTCACTTCAGATCGCTATGCAGGTACTATTGCTGTGCAGGTACAGGGTGCGCATACTGGTAATGGTGCTATGGTTGTGCCAGCTGGTGCTCGTCTTAAAGACGTTATGCCGCAGTTGCAACCTACTCCATTGGCCAAGCTAACCAATTTAACGATTTATCGTGAGTCGGTAGCTGAGCAACAAAAACGTATGATCGATGAGTCGCTGGATCGCTTAGAGGAGATGACACTTTCTACGCAGTCGACTACTCGTGAAGAAGCGGCGCTGCGTCAAGATGATGCTGCTTTAGTCAAAGAGTTTATTGCTAAGGCACGCGACGTGCAGCCCGATGGTCGTATTGTTGTCGTAGAAAACGCTTGGCAAGATATTATCTTGCAACAAGGCGATATTATTGAGATTCCAGAACAAACCTCGGTGATTACGGTTAATGGTCAGGTAAGAGCACAAGGTGCACTTACTTTCAACCCCGATTATACCGTTGGTGACTATGTTGCCAACTCAGGCGGCTTTAGCGATAATGCGGATACAGAGGAAATTTTGGTTATTCATCAAAACGGTGCTAGCAACGTGGTTAATACCGCTTACCGTATCCAACAAGGTGATGAAATCATGGTACTGCCAGAAGTCAAAACCAGACGTATAGAAATAGCTCGTGGTTTATCGCAAATTGTATACCAGCTGGCTATCGCAGCTAAAGTAGTATTAGACCTGTAGTAAGTTTAGAACGGTAATAGTAACTATTGGCTAAGTACGTTGAAGCATTAGCCATTTAGAAAGGTATAAATAATGGCAGGAAGCGTAGTAGATGACGTCAATAAATCAGCCAATTCTGACGCTGATGATACGCTTTCTTTGCCATCAACTCAGCACCTAGTGCCGAATCGATTAGCAGTTGTCGGTAGAGGCATGCGCCGTAATAACTTATTGCTATCTCAAGTGTTACAAGCAGATATTCAGCGTTGGTATCCATGGTCAGGGCTGCCGCAAAAAGTAAAGGAAAAACTGCCGCTACCCAAGACCATAAATAATCACCTTTCTCCTTTTTTGAGCTCTTACCTTTCTATAACCCCTCCAAAAACTCTTCTAAATAAACCCGCGGCTTTTATCGGTTGGGGGCACAAGAAAAGCTATCAACGTGCCTTTAAAATTGCTAAGCGACAAAATATCAAAGCACTAAGTGTCGAAGATGGCTTTTTACGTTCATTGGATTCAGGACTCAGCAGCCGCCACGGTTTGAGTGTGGTGGTTGATGATATTGGTATTTACTTTGACCTCACTCAGTCTTCGCGCCTCGAAAGGCTAGTTGTCGCACGCTCCAAAGGCGATGCCACACCCGAGAAACAGTTACTACATAATGAACGCGCCAAGCAACTGATGGCACGTATTTGCGATGCAAGGCTCAGTAAATATAATGCTGTAATGTATTGTCCGTCATTAGATGCGTTAGTGCGCGAAAATAGCGACGATCCTAAAAGACAGTCTCCGCAATCACACATTTTATTGATTGATCAGGTCGCGGGCGATGCGTCTATCAAAGGTGCTGGTGCGGACCGGCGTCAGTTTAAACGCATGTTAAAAACGGCCTGTCGCAATCATCCGGATGCTCATATTTGGATAAAGGCACATCCTGCTTCTAAGTCTGGGTATTTGACAAGTCTTAAGCTTCCCAAAAACGTTCAAGTTTTGACGCAAGCAGTTAATCCTATTGCTTTGCTCGCTCAGGTGGAGCATGTTTATACAGTTAGCTCGCACATGGGTTTTGAAGCTTTGATGCTCGGAAAAGAGGTACATTGTTTCGGTGTCAATTGGTACTGTGGTTGGGGGCTGACGGATGATAGTGGTGCGCCAAAAAATTTACTTAGGACTGTTAGCCAGCGTCGGCAATCGCTTTCTACGGAGCTGCTACAATCTAGAAAAAATCCAAACTCAGCTTTGTTTCCTGTGTCATTTTCTAAGCAGACGCAGGCGACGTTAGAAACGTTGTTCTATAGTGCTTATATTGATTATAGCCATTATGTAGATCCATCAACCAAACAGGCCTGTGATATTGATACCGCGATTGAATGGATCATTACCAATCGTTACTGGCAGTCGCGTCTGGCAGGGGCGTTGATGGTATATGAGTTTAGCCGTTGGAAGCTGCCGTTTGTTAAGGACTTTGTGGACCTGCCACGAACTGATTTGTTTATCAAACCAAAACCTCGTCTTAAAAACTTGCTGCATCCAGACCACTTTCGAGTGAACTACAAGAGACCTTTGTTAGTTTGGGGATTGGCAAAGCGTCAATACGTCCAAAATAAGCGACAGAGTGAAAACAGCGATTCTTCCGTTACGAGGCCTTCTGTTTATTGCATGGAAGATGGGTTTGTTCGCTCAAATGGCTTGGGGGCGACGCTGCTTGCACCTTTGTCTGTGGTGATAGATAAGCAGGGCATTTATTATGATGCGACACAGCCCTCAGATTTAGAGACGTTGTTAGTCCATTGTGATGACTTGACTCCACAGCAGCGCCAGCGAGTACGAAAATTGCAAGCCAAATTGCTGAGTCAGCGGGTAAGTAAATACAATGTCGGCGCTGATATTGATGGCGCGAATGGTCGAGACAGCTCTTGGGTACAAACGGCAAAGGTCTCTGGTAAACCTCGTATACTTATCGTTGGGCAGGTCGAAGATGATTTGTCAGTGCGGCACTGTGGGTCTGCTATTCAGAAAAACAGTGCTTTGATTTTACGTGTCAGGCAATGCAATCCTGATGCTTATCTCATCTATAAGCCACACCCAGATGTTGAAGCAGGCTTACGAGCGGGCAAAGTGGGTAAAGGTTGCTTGCGAGAGGTAGATGCCGTTGCGTATGATACGGCGATGCCTGATTGCTTGGAACGAGTAGATGAGGTGCATACCATCAGCTCTTTGACTGGGTTTGAAGCATTACTGCGCGGTCTAAGCGTGACTTGCTATGGTGTGCCTTTTTATGCAGGTTGGGGGTTAACAACAGATATGGATGCACAGTTACTGCCCAAATCTGATTATTTAGCCAGACGAAGACGTGATGTCGCGTTATCGCTTGAGCAGCTACTGTATTGCACACTTATCCGTTATCCTTTATATCGCTTGCCAGGAGGTTATGGTCTTGCGCAAGTCGAGCAGGTAATTGACTATTTATATTCAGGCACAGATAATAATGAAAATGCTAACTCTAATCCTACTGCCAGCCACGATACGAAGTCAGATCGCCTGATAGGTGATACTGCAAACCTATCAATCAAAACGAAACCGTTATCACAATCGCTAACAGCATTTAAACGACAAGCTGCGACGCGTTTTATGCAGCAGCGTCATCAATGGCAGAAGTTTGGGAATAGGGAAACTTAGTAGTTCGGGCGCAATGACAGTCAAAAATCTTTGCGACAGTCATGCCTTTTTTAGGTATAATTGTTCATTCTGTATGTTCTTTTGTATTTCTACAGCCTCTCTCAGTCTTATCTTTTATTCTTACCTTCACCCACTAATAAAATGGTAACTATAACTCTATGGCAGCTTCGATGTCTTACTTACTCACTCATCGACATGTTCTGCTGCTTCAGGGAAAAATGGGTGGGTTTTTTAACCGTTTTTCGACTTTTTTACAAGGTCAAGATATCAAGGTCAGTAAGATTAATTTTAATGCTGGCGATGCGTTTTTTTATCACCACCCCAATACTTATGAGTATACCGATACGTTAGCGCAATTTTCACCATGGCTGCTAACCTTTATCGATGAGCACAATATAGATGCAGTGGTATGCTTTGGGGATTGCCGCCCGCATCATAGCCAAGCTGCTCAAGTCAGTGAGGCATTAGGCGTCTCTTTTTTCGTATTTGAAGAAGGGTACCTGCGTCCTGATTACATCACACTGCAAGAGCATGGCATCAACGGTTACTCACGTTTGGATATGATAGATATTAAATCTCTCAAAAAAGCCAATGATAAGCCACTGTATACGCACAACCGTTTTTACCGTTTAAGCATTGCTGCGATTGTGTATTATATTATGGCTTGGTTGTTCAGAGGTCGCTATCCGCACTATTCTCATTATCGAGGAATGACGGCATGGCAAGAGGCAATAGCATGGTTAAAAGCGCCATGGAGAAAGATGCAGAGTTATTTTCCTGATAAACGGTTACAAAAAAGGCTAACGAAGCAAGATAGTGATAATTACTTTCTGATTAGTTTGCAAGTACATAATGACTCACAGATTACGCACCATAGTGATTATTGTGATGTGGTGCAGTTTATAGACGAGACTATTGCTAGCTTTGCTAATTACGCAGACACATCGCAGTTATTGGTATTCAAGCACCATCCTTTAGATCGTGGTCATCGAGATTACCGTGAGCTTGTGGTTAGCTTGTCGGAGCGCTACCAAGTGGCTGGTCGTGTTTTTTATGGTTGTGACATGCATTTGCCCACGTTAATGAGACATAGCATCGGCATGATTACTATTAATAGCACCACAGGGTTGCAGTCGGTATATCACAAAAAACCAACCAAGGTTATGGGCCGTGCTATCTATGATATTCCAAAACTGACAGACCAGAAGCCTCTGGACAGTTTTTGGCAGCAACCTAAAAGTCCGAACAATGAGTTTTATCTACGATTTCGTGAATACCTAATAGAACAAACTCAGCTCAATGGCTCTTTCTATGGCAAGTCTCCTTGGGTTCTGAAGTTCATGAGTGACTTCGAAGAGACAGAGGTAACCAAAACGGATGTACTTCAGTGATGCTTTAGATTTTGTTAGGTAGCTCGCATCCAGTCCGTTTTCTGTCTATCCTGTTATTCGCTCGTAACGTTACTTGCCAATCCTCTCTCTGCCAATAAAATCGCCTTACTTTACAGTGGAAAACTGCTAGAATACTCTTTTCTGTTTGCGCACAACATTTGGTGTCATGAGTAATGGACATTAAAGAGCTTGGTTTACTTTAGCAGTGCTCTTTTCGACACTTTCGTTATACATTGATTTTCGTTATATATGGACTCTGTTAATTGCGCATGACAGTACTTGTTTGAACCTTATAACTCTATCACCTTTAATTTAGTAGGCGCTTTGTGACTGCATTAGCAAATATTCGTAACTTTTCAATCATAGCCCACATCGATCATGGTAAGTCGACGCTTGCCGATCGTTTTATCCAGATGTGCGGTGCCTTGCAAGATCGTGAAATGCAGGCACAAGTACTCGACTCTATGGATATCGAGCGTGAGCGCGGTATCACGATTAAAGCGCAGTCGGTTACCTTGTTTTATGATCATCCAAATGGAGAGCGGTATCAGCTAAACTTCATTGATACGCCTGGTCACGTCGACTTTTCATATGAAGTATCGCGTTCATTGGCGGCCTGTGAAGGTGCCCTATTAGTGGTCGATGCCGCGCAAGGTGTCGAAGCACAGTCAGTGGCCAACTGCTACACTGCGGTGGATCAAGGCTTGGAGGTTATGGCAGTTCTAAATAAAATTGACCTACCACAAGTTGAGCCTGAACGCGTTATTCAAGAGATCGAAGACATCATCGGTATTGAAGCCATTGATGCACCACGTGTATCAGCGAAATCTGGCCTTGGTGTCGACAAACTGCTCGAGGCCTTGGTCGAAGTTATTCCTGCACCGATTGGCGATCGTGAGGCACCGCTACAAGCCCTAATCATCGATTCATGGTTTGACAGTTACTTGGGTGTTGTTTCTTTGGTGCGTGTGCGCCAAGGTACCGTAAAAAAAGGCGATAAGATTTATATCAAATCGACCAAAGAAGCGCATCCGGTCAGCTCTATCGGTGTGTTTACGCCCAAGCCTGTCGATACCGGTATTTTAGAGGCAGGCGAAGTCGGCTTTGTGATTGCCGGCATCAAAGATATTGCTGGCGCGCCAGTGGGTGATACTATTACTCACTCAAAAACGCCTGACGTGGAGCGTATCCCTGGTTTCAAACAGATTACACCGCAAGTATATGCTGGTATGTTCCCTGTAGATGCCAATGATTTTGAAAAATTCCGTGAGGCGTTACAAAAACTACAAATTAACGATGCCTCGTTATTTTTTGAGCCTGATACTTCTGATGCGTTAGGTTTTGGTTTCCGCTGTGGCTTTTTAGGCATGCTACATATGGAGATTATCCAAGAGCGCCTAGAGCGTGAATATGATTTAGATCTCATTACTACTGCGCCTTCAGTGATTTATGAGATCGTCAAAAAAGATGGCGAGACAATCTATGTTGATAACCCGTCAAAACTACCTGAGCCAAACAATGTAGAAGAGTTTCGTGAACCGATTGCGCGCTGTCAGATTTTGGTACCACAGGATTATCTGGGTAACGTCATGACCCTATGTATCGAGCGTCGTGGTGTGCAAGTTGATATGCGTTTCATGGGTAATCAAGTGCAGCTGGTTTTTGATGTTCCGATGGGTGAAGTGGTCATGGACTTTTTTGACCGTTTAAAGTCGGTCTCTCGAGGGTTTGCGTCGTTGGATTATAACTTTGAGCGTTATCAAGCTGACAAACTGGTGAAAGTTGATGTGCTGATTAATGGTGATAAAGTAGATGCACTGGCGATGATCGTACATCAAGATCAAGCGCGCTTCCGTGGTAATCAGTTGGTAACCAAAATGAAAGAGTTGATTCCGCGCCAGATGTTTGATGTGGCGATTCAGGCAGCTATTGGTAGCCAAATCATCGGTCGTAGCACGGTCAAGGCCATGCGTAAAGATGTCCTTGCTAAGTGTTATGGTGGTGATGTCTCGCGTAAGAAAAAGTTGTTGTCTAAGCAAAAAGCGGGCAAAAAACGCATGAAGCAAGTGGGTAGTGTGGAAATTCCTCAAGAAGCCTTCTTAGCCGTGTTACAAGTCGATAGCTAATGGTGCATGCTACTTTAAAAGATTCCTTGCACGCAATACGTCAAATGTGGTCGGTTGTATCAATATAGCAGCGGGACAAACCGTTCGGTAATAGGCAATTAAGTATGGATTTTGATTTCAATTTGATTTTGGTGCCGATCACCATCGGTCTAGGTATAGTCTGGTTGTTAGATAAGCTAACACTAAAGCAGCGTAAAACTCGGGGGCGTGGTAAAGAAAGCTTACTGGTACGCTGGGCTTATGACTTTTTCCCTGTATTGGCAATCGTGTTAGTAGTGCGTTCGTTTTTGATTGAACCTTTTAATATTCCTTCGTCTTCGATGGTGCCTACGCTATATACTGGTGATTTTATCGCAGTCAATAAGTATGCATACGGCGTCCGATTGCCGTTAACTTACAACAAAGTGCTGGACACGGGTGAGCCAGAACACGGTGACGTAGCCGTATTTCGTTATCCTGAAAACCCCAGTATTTATTATATAAAGCGAGTCATTGGATTACCTGGCGATACCGTCAGTTATAAGGACGGCATACTTGCTATTAACGATGTGCCAGTTGAGACTCAACCGTCAGACTTTGTGGCTGATACTGAGTTGACGTCACAGCTCTATCTACCAGGACAGACTGCTACTGGTGAAGTACTGAGCGAAGAGGATGCTGCTGCAATGGGACAGCAAGAAGAAGGCGGTGCGCAGTATTTTCAAGAAACGCAGGGTGATAATGAGCACCTCGTACGTTACCTAGGTAATACTAACAGTGCGCAATACGCCCCGTTTTTGCAACAGCAAGCACCAGAAGTCGTTAGTTCAGCAGGTACCGAGTGGCGTATTTCTGTTCCAGAAAAGCAGTATTTTGTGATGGGTGATAATCGTGATCGTAGTGCTGATGGTCGTTTTTGGGGATTCGTTCCAGATGATAACTTAGCCGGTAAGGCTGTATACATCTGGATGCATAAGCCCCCTGGCCTCAATTTACCAACCTTTGAACGTAATGGGACTATTGATTAGAATTTTCGGCGTCTTTATTGACTGATTAATTGATAATAGTTTTGTGCTAATATTGTTGCAAATATATGAATATATAGTCATTGC
>NZ_JAKDUI010000262.1 GCF_030457785.1 Psychrobacter sp.
TTATGTCATTCACTATGAAGGGAAGGCGATTACCTTAGTGCCTTGCTTAGCAGGATCACACCCGCAGGAGACGACTCAAGCGATGTGCCAAGATATTGGTGCTGCATTGGCGACATTGCATGAGACGTTGCAAGCGCTACAACCTAGTGAGGAGTATGGCGTGCCTTTGTACCCATGGGATGAAGTGCGCGATCGAGAGATGAAATTCATGCCGGGCGATGAAGCCAAATTGATGAATGATATTTGGTGCAGCTATTCAGACTTGCCGTTGTCAGCTTTGCCACAAGGCTTGTGTCACCTAGATATGTTTGCAGATAATACGCTGTGGAATTTATCTTTAAACCATAGCCAAAAAGGCGAAGATCGTTTGACTGGCTTGTTGGACTTTACCGAAGTGAGTGTCGAGCATTATGTGATGGATATTGCGATTACCATCAATGACTTTTGTACCACTTGGGGTGATGCTGATCAAGGCGAGTTGGTGAATTTCGATCGTCGTAAGATGGCTGCTTTTTTGCAAGGCTATGAATCAAAACGTTCACTTAGCAGAGATGAGAAACGTGCCCTACCAGTGATGCTTGCCAAGGCAGCCGTGATTTTTTGGCTACTGCGCCTCAATGTCATTCATTACAATCGTACCGAGGGACGTACAGGCGATAATATCATGGTCAAAAACCCCGATCTTATGAAGCGCCTTGCCGCCTACCACTGGGCGCATGTCGAAAAAGTGCAAAGTACCGTATTTGTGTTGCTGGACATGCAGAAAGACAATCAAATAGTCGGCGTGTTTAGCGATATTATGCAGGCTGAGCAAGCACGCGATAGTGTCGGTAACGACAGCGACCTTATTATCCAGAAACATACGCTCGACCAATTATCCTAAGCATGGCTTATCTTATCCATCTATGCTTATATTAATACAATGAGGCAACCCTATGAGCAATCAAGTTGATAACTGGCACAAACTGGCACGCTTTGATACCAATATGCAAGGTGAGCTACATGCTAACCTACTGCGTAACAACGGTATTAGTGTCTCTCTACAAGCACTGAGTGCGATGCCTGGCATGAACTCAGGGATCGTCATGTGGGTGCAGGATACTGATTTAGTGCATGCTAAAGATATCTTGGGCAGCATTGATACAGGTGGCGAAACGCCCTACGAAATGTTTGATGAATCATCAGAAGAAACAGATTCTAACACTGCTTCACACTTTGCAAAAGCTGATAACAACGCTGATAATAACGGTGGAAACTTATAAATGTGTCAACTCTTAGGAATGAACTGTAACACCCCAACTGATATCGGTTTTAGCTTTGCAGGATTTCGTAAGCGTGGCGGTATGACCGATAGCCACGAAGATGGTTTTGGTATTGCATTTTTTGAGCGTAATGACTGTCCTAAGCGTGACGATGACGACACCAGTAATATCGATGCGGAGAACGACTCAACCGGGCTGCGATTGTTTCATGACAACCGTCCAAGCCACCGCTCGCCTGTGGCTGACTTGGTCAATAACTATCCGATTAAAGCCATGAACGTCATTGCGCACATTCGTAAAGCCACGCAAGGGCAGAACTGTCTGGCCAACACGCATCCATTTGTGCGTGAGGTTTGGGGAGAGCAGTGGGTGTTTGCGCACAATGGACAGATGAACCGAGAATTTGTGAAACGCTGTCGGCGCTTGCAAGCCAACGGCAATGCCTCGTACTGTCAACCAGTTGGCTCAACAGATTCTGAGCTGGCCTTTTGCTATCTCGTCAATCGCCTAAAAAGCAGCTTCAAGTCGCGTCCTGATGACAAAACGCTGTTTAACTTTTTGACCACGCAATGTCGTTATTTATCTGCTAATGGACTATTTAATTGTTTGATATCAAATGGTCGATGGCAGCTGGCGTATGCCGGTAGTTTGTTGTTTTATCTCACGCGTAAAGCGCCATTTGGTGAAGCAAAATTGGCTGATGATGACGTAGCGATTAATTTTGGCGACGTGACTACCGATGCGGATAAAGTCACGATTTTGGTCACTGTGCCGTTGACTGAAAATGAGAAATGGCAACAGCTAGCAGTCAATGAGTGCTTAATATTTCAAGATGGTGAGGTCATTTATAAAGACAGTCCAAGCCAACGTAAGTTTTTGACGGTTGAAGAGGGTATTGCGATTGCACGGGAAGTTGGGGCGAGTGTTTAGAGCGGGCAGTTAGGCAGTTATTTGGCGGCTCTGATCAAATATACCCACCACAACAGCGCTTAAACTTCTCGCCCGAGCCACAAATACACGGCTGCTTTTGGGTGACAGACATCGCCATCGTTGGGTCTAAAAAGTACCAACGTTCACTTTGTTTTTTATCAGCAGCAGTGTTGTCTTTTATTTTTACAAAGGCAGACAGCTCATGATGCGCTTGCAATCCCTCTGGCGTCTGAAAGTACGCCTGAAACTCGACCTGCGCATGCCTTTTGCCTAGCTTTGGTGTGTGCTTGACGATATTTAGCCCCGCCCAGCTCGTGTCTTTTGCCCACTGCTCAATCGCCTGAATATCGAGCAGTTTTTGCTGTGCGGGTAGAGTGGTTTTGACGATGTATTCTGGTTTTACCAATACAAAAGCACTGTAGCGCGTGCGCATCAATCGTTCCGCAGTATCAGCAGTTACGCTATTGGCTGTATCAACACCTTCGCCAAAAAAACCGTCATGATAAGGCTGACAACAGTCTTGATACGTCGGTAGTGCGGTACTAGTTTTTGCGTGAGGATTGACTTGGCAAGGGCAGGGTTGTAGGGATGATTCCATGAGTGACTCTATCTTCATTCGTTATAGTTTCGACACCGTATCTATAGTCAGTCCAATATAAAAAAGATACATCGAGACTGGGATAAGTTTTGTGCAGCCTCTGTCTGCGTAGGTACAGCAAGCCAGAAAAACTGATACCAGCTTCGCATTACTAGACACTGTATCGGTTTGACTGCGTATCAACTATAGCTTATTAGGACTTACGCAAAACCAGAGATATATTGCCAACCTAAAGCATAGCGTAG
>NZ_JAKDUI010000263.1 GCF_030457785.1 Psychrobacter sp.
GACCTTGATAAATAAAACATCATACTAATGCAAATGATATTAATTATCAATACATTTGTTAATATAATCTTACACGTATTTTTCAGCTTACTTACTGCCATCCGAAGAGAACTTATCGTGCTATCAAACTACATAACTTTTATCGACTGCTGCCTTCTCTATATAATAGTTAGCCGGTAGAAAGCCATGAAGTAACTTAGAAAACGGTAAAGTAACAGTTTACGGCTTCTCTAAAGTGTTTAAAATTTAGATAGACCTTCAATATAGACAGCATCCCTTCATATAACCACTGCCTCATAATAGCCAGCGCCCTAAAATGGCGTTCACGGCGGCCTCTGTGCGTAAAATACGTGGGCCGATACTCACTGCCTCGCAGCCTTGTTTGGCAAGTAGCGCCACCTCATAGTCTATCCAACCACCCTCACTGCCGATACATACTAAGCTAGGTAGTATCGATGGCTGCTGTTGTAAATACTGAGAAAATGGTTGCTCACTATAGGGATGCGCCACGATGGCACGGTTGGCTATATAGTCCGCTAGATTATCCTCCACGAATGGCTTAAAGCGTTTCTGTAAGGTAATACGTGGTGCGACAGTATCAACGCCTTGTTGTAGTCCTTCTAAGACAAACTCATCGAGACGCTCCAGCATTGGGCTTTGCCAATAGCTTTTTTGAGTACGGTAGCTATTGATAAGCACGATGTCACGCACACCAAGCGCGGTCATATCCATAATTAAGCGGCGCAGCACTTTTGGACGCGGTAGTGCCAGCACAACGGTTAAATCCATTTTAGGCGGTGGCGAAGTCGCCAACTCAACATCGTGCAATTGGATAACATCAGCGCTGATGCTTCCTATGATACCAGTACCTAAACAGCCGCCAAGCTCACCGATTTTGAGCCTGTCACCCACTTTTGCCGACAGCACCTTTGTGATGTGACTAATCTGCGCTGAATCTTCTATACGAGCGCCGTCTAGCGAGAATTTATCGGTAGGCAGTAATATACAGTTCATAGCAACTCTTGATGTAAATATAGATTGCGTAGCTAATGTGTCAGTAATCGCAATGATTAGCGTGATGATAACCTTGTGCTTATTTTATTGAACACTGGCGATAATATCTTCTATCATCTTCAACTGACGAGACAATACGCTTTGTTGTAGTGCAGTCATTTGTTCACCAGCCTGTCCTGCTGTTTTCGCTAGCGCTAGATCACCTAGCCAGGTCGTGAGCTGCTGATAGATGAGCATATCGTCGTTGTCATCAATCACACCATCTTCGTTAATCATATCGTCTTCATTAATGACATCACCGCTATCAATATCATTAACTACCAAGTCACTATCACTATTTATTTTTGCATCTACATATTCGAAATCTGTCACATCCTCATCGGCCGTCACAGGGCAATACAACGAACTGTGCGGCTGATAGAGTGCCCCAACCTCAGACAGTTTATCTACGACACTCTGACAGGACTGGGTATAGTGCCCCATAATTATTGGCGTTGCTACGCTTGCGGGCTCGACTGGGTTATGCCCACCAATATCAACCAACGACCCACCGACGAGTGCGACATCGGCCAGTTTATACCACGTCATTAGCTCCCCCATACTATCCGCCAGATATACTTGCGTCTCTAAGCCAATCGCTTCATCTGCACTACGACGGGCGGTTTTCAATGCAGACTTTTGCATGAGCGCGGCAACTTCATCGAAACGCTCTGGATGTCTGGGCACAATTATTAACAAAGCATTAGCAAGCTCTGCATGGGACAATAACTGCTGATGCAGTGACAGTACAGTTTCCTCCTCACCACTATGCGTGCTTGCCGCCACCCAAATCGGTCGATCAACCACGGCAAATGCTTCTGCAAGTTCGAGCTTTTGGCTAGATAAAATCGACTGTTGAATGGTCGAACTATCATCTTTTACGTCTGACGTTTCTGCTTGGCTAATAACCTCTGTTTCATCAATATCAGGGCTGGCATCCGTTTTCATCGTATTAATGACCCACTTGAGCGAACCTGCCACACGAATGCGATTACTACTAGCACCGAGTTGGCGAAAGCGTTTAGCAGAGTCTTTGTCTTGAGCGATAATCAAACTCAAATTTTTCATCATACTGCTACTGACAGCACCAATCTTTTTATAGCTTCTAAAAGAAGAGTCTGATAATCGACCATTGACCAATATGCTAGGAATACTGTGCTCGGATAATTTGGTCAAGATATTTGCCCAAAGCTCTGTTTCTACGAACAAAGCAGCGATGGGCTGTACATGCGTTAAAAAAGTCTCAATCACACGAGGGCTGTCTACTGGTACATAGCTGTGACTCATCTGACCTTGTGCTATCTCATCAGCGAAACGACTGGCACCACGAGAAAACCCTGTCTGCGTCGTATTGGTTAGCCATATCTGATACCCGCCTTTCAACAGTGCATCCAGTAGCGGCGCAACGGTATTGGTCTCACCTAACGACACCGCATGACACCAAATAACACCTTTTTCGGTATTAGGAGCCCTGCTTGTCTCATCGAAACTAGCAGTATTAACGACTGGTCGCGGCGGATACTGTTTGCCAAAGCGCTGCGCTACTTCTTGCTGATAATTGGCACGCTGGTGCGATCGCCGCCATACTTGTAATCGGTACATAGGCTTGAGTAAGCGAATGGCAACCTTA
Organism: Psychrobacter sp.; assembly: GCF_030457785.1. Classification (GTDB taxonomy): domain Bacteria; phylum Pseudomonadota; class Gammaproteobacteria; order Pseudomonadales; family Moraxellaceae; genus Psychrobacter. The sequence goes on from NZ_JAKDUI010000263.1 coordinate 2,684, forward strand.
TAATAATAAGGAGGATTGTGAGGAGCACGATCGGGCAATGATGTGATGTCCGTCGTTTCTGCAGAGGTTTCAGGTGGTATACGCGAAGATGGCATGAATCAGCCCAGTTGAATGATGGTTCAAATAACGCCAAACCCAGAAGCAATATACTTCAGAATGTCAAAATCGCTTCGCTTGATATCGTAAAACTTACAATTACTTTCTGTACTGCTTAGGTTTTGGGAATGGTACAAACATTGATCATGGCGAAAAAAAACGGTAGCGATAGTGCCAATTCTACTCGAATTGGGAATCTATTAATATTCTTTTATAAACACATATTATGTTTATAAAAG
>NZ_JAKDUI010000264.1 GCF_030457785.1 Psychrobacter sp.
ATTAGTGAGGTGCTCTTCTTTTTTCAATCACTTTCGAAGTTGAGAGTGGGGTAAAAATTCTACCAGGTATATTTTTATTTTGAAGGTATGCCTCGACTTTAAGCACATGCACGGCATGTAAACCTTGAAAGGAGCAATGGGCTATGCAGGGAAGTGATTCACCGAACGGCAGTCCGCCGCATAATGATTTTGATGCGGCAGAGAAAGACTCTCGTATGCAAAAGTTTTTAAGAGGGGTTGAGTGGCTAGGTAATTTGTTACCGCATCCTGTGATTTTATTCGTATGGATGTCGGTGTTGTTGCTGGTGCTTTCGGCTGTTATGTCCTACTTTGGTGTGTCGGTGATTGATCCGAGACCAGAGGGTACGAGCGGACGTAGCGCTGACGGTATGATCGAAGTCGTCAACCTATTGAACGGTGAGGGATTAGCTCGCATCGTTGAAAATTTGGTAAGTAACTTTACGGGCTTTGTGCCGCTCGGGACGGTACTGGTGGCGTTGCTCGGTGTTGGTATTGCCGAGCACTCTGGCATGATCTCAGCGGCGTTACGTGGACTGGTCATGAATGCGCCAAAAAAGATGGTGACCTTTACCATTGTGTTTGCAGGTATTATGTCGAACACAGCAGCAGAGCTTGGTTATGTGGTGTTGATACCACTAGCAGCGGTTATTTTTCACTCACTTGGTAGGCACCCTCTGGCCGGTTTAGCAGCTGCCTTTGCTGGGGTATCAGGTGGTTATAGTGCTAATCTATTATTAGGGACAGTAGATCCTTTGCTGTCAGGGATTACCCAAGAAGCAGCCCGTATCATAGATCCAGCTTATATCGTTGGCGCAGAGGCCAATTGGTACTTCATGATTGCCAGCACCTTTTTGGTTAGCGGCTTGGGTTACTTGGTGACCGAAAAAATCGTTGAACCAAGTCTAGGTGAGTATAATCCCAAAGACGCCGATGATGCCTCCGTGTTAGAGACACAGATCGAAAAAGTATCGTCATTAGAAAAGAAAGGGCTGCTGTGGGCAGGTATCAGTATGCTGGTGTTCTGTGCACTACTGGCTTGGACGGTGGTGCCAGCTGATGGCATCTTGCGTAACCCAGAAACTGGTCTGGTATCAGGATCTCCATTCTTAAAAGGTATCGTTGTCTTTATTTTCGTATTCTTTGCGGTACCGGGTTATATCTACGGTAAAATAACTGGCAGCATAAAAAGTAACCAAGATGTCGTTGATGCCATGAGTAATGCCATGAGCTCGCTAAGCATTTATATTGTTTTGGTGTTCTTTGCCGCACAGTTTACCGCGTTCTTTAAGTGGTCTAACTTAGGCTCAGTGATGGCGGTGTCTGGTGCGACTTTCTTGAGTGATATCGGTCTGACTGGTCCTTTACTATTGGTTGGTTTTATCCTCATTTGTGGTCTGGTCAACTTAATGTTGGGTTCGGCGTCTGCACAATGGGCAGTGACGGCACCGATATTTGTGCCGATGCTGATGCTAACGGGTTATGCGCCTGAGATGATACAAGCTGCTTATCGTATTGGTGATTCGACGACCAATATCATCACCCCTATGATGAGTTATTTTGGTCTGATTTTAGCTGTAGCAATGCGCTATAAAAAAGACACCGGTGTCGGCACATTGATGGCGATGATGCTGCCATACTCGATGGCATTTTTGATTGGTTGGACGATCTTGTTTTCGGTATGGGTGTTCGTACTGGGTCTGCCTGTCGGTCCAGGTGCAGAGACTTTCTATCCAGCACAATAGCGACTGTACAGTCGTTCATATTTCAAAAACAAGAAAGCCCTTACTCATGATTTAGTAAGGGCTTTTTTTATGTCCGAAAAATATGCAGCGAACTATTTGCCTCTGTATGTTTACCGCGCTATTTTAGTTGATTAAGTACCGCCTGTATTCCTTGTTCCTCAATCGTACCAGTGACAAAGTCTGCCCGTTTAATTAGATCTGGCTGAGCATCGCCCATGGCCACTGCATAGCCAACCAAATCAAACATTTCTAAATCATTCATACCGTCACCAAATGCCATGCATTCACTTGCTTTGACGCCATAATAAGAGCACACGTCTGTGATGCCTCGGGCTTTAGATGCCTCTATGGGTAAGATGTCTGCACCAATATGATGCCAATGAACCAGTTTTAAGTCGTCTTTGGCAAAGTCGACATCTTGCATTTTGTCTTGCTGATTTTTAAAAAATACAGAGCATTGATAGACGGAATTCGATTGCCAATAGAGTGGGTCAACAATCGAGTTGGGTGTTATCGCATTGAACTGACGCAAACGTTCATTTTCGCCTGACCAAGCAATGTGTGTGGCAGAGTCAAACTTATGGATGAGCTTGCTTGTTTGGCACAGGTGTACGATTTTTTCTTTTTGCTGAGTAGACAAAGGGTAATGGCTAATTAGCCCCTCATTATCAAAGCTGTACTGCCCATTCATACAGATGATGGTGTCTAAAACACCTGCTTCTAGCAAGGCTAAAATATCGTCAGGCAGTATCGCTTTCGAACGCCCTGTCGAAATCACGAGTTTGATATCAGTCTTCGCAAGTTGCTCAAGCGTCGCCTGATTATGTGGGGCGATGATACCGTCACGACTGAGCGTGTCATCTATATCAAAAAATATGATTTTTGGCGTGGGCGGGCTATAGCTGTTATTGGTTGTCACAGCCTTATCTTCAATGTGCATGAGCATCCTTGATATTTGAAATACGATGATGAACGGTGGCCATATACTGTTCGACACTGCTTAAGTGAGGGTAGTTGTCTATACTCTTATTCAACACGCAACTTAATGGCACGTGGTAAAAAGCAATGCTATACAGGATAAATACTGGCAAGGCATCTAAAAATGTCTGCTTTTAGGGTCGAGAATAAGAGACCAACCTACTTCTGGTTTTCTTTCAATTTATTGTAAAGTAATTCAAATTTTCTTATAGACTCTTCTTGGGCTTGTCTCAAGCTTATCTTCA
>NZ_JAKDUI010000265.1 GCF_030457785.1 Psychrobacter sp.
ACCAATACCAGAGCCTGAACCAATACCAGAGCCTGAACCAATACCAGAGCCTGAAATTGATCGCACTAAAATCATAGCAGCGCAAGCAGCTCGGAATGAGCAAGCGCAAAGACAGCGAGCTGAAAGAGAAAGAGTCGAAAGAGAAAGGGCAGAAGCTGCAAGAGTGGAAGCAGCAAGAGTGGAAGCAGCAAGAGTGGAAGCAGCAAGAGCAGAGGCAGCAAGAGCAGAAGCAGCAAGAGCAGAAGCAGCAAGAGCAGAAGCAGCAAGAGCAGCGGCTGCAGCTAGCAATACACCAGTGAGCTTCACTGCCAGTAATGCAAACTGGGCATCTCGACCGAGATTCGAGTTTCCTTCACGTGCTGCTCGTAGCGCTCGTTCAGGTGATACTTTCCGAGTGGTATTGAGAATGAGAGTGAACAAACAGGGTGGTATTGATAGCGTATCAGTTGCTACATCGTCAGGTAATGCGGTGGTAGACAGAGAGGCGCAGCGCCAAGCACGTAGCGGCAGGTTCAAGCCATTTACCAAGAATGGTGTACCCGTAGTAGGCAACGTGACATTGCCAGTAAGCTATGAAGTGCCCTAGTAGGCGCGTTTAACTTGTTTTTCAACAATATTTATCCATAACTTTCATGATAGGTCGATTGGCATTTTGCTCAGCGCTATCATGTCACGGCATTAAACACTGCATCAAAAACTGCATCAAACATTAAGGAGTCTGATATGGACTTTATGTATTACTGGCAAATTAGCGATATGGTAACGAAGACTTTGTTCTTTTTACTGTTCGCGTTATCTATCATCTCGTGGGTGATTGGCATTCTTCGTGTACTACAAAGTCGCAAACTGGCTGCCAATGTGGCTGATGACTTGAGTCAGCAAATTGCGGCAAAACAGACTGAGCTGAGAGATGTTGATGCCGCTGATCGCCGATTGATCACTGAGCAAGCCTTGCTAAAAAATATTAGCCGTTATCGTTTTTCGAGTGAGCGTGGGCTTCCTATCCTTGGCACGACGGCAGCGATTGCACCGTTTATCGGTTTGTTTGGTACTGTGTGGGGCATTTTTCATGCATTGCACAACATCGGTACGAGTGGGCAAGCTGGCTTAGGTCAAGTAGCGGGGCCAGTTGGTGAGGCGCTTATCATGACAGGTTTGGGTATCGCTGTTGCTATTCCAGCGGTGGTGTTCTATAACCTTGCTGTACGTGTCAACCGCCGTGTGCTGTACCATGCCAACGATAGAGCGCATGACTTATTGTCAGCGTCTACCAAGCAAACGACTACACCGCAACCAGTCGCGGGTACTAGTACTAAGGCGACCACCAAGCCATCTACCAAAACAGATGAGCCGTCAGCTAGCCAGTATCGTGGTTCCGCACCATCAAAGGTGTAATCAGAGCCAGGCGAAAACCGTAGATAAAATAATGATAATGATCAGTGCGTCATTATAAGTTAACAACAGCAAGCTATCTTGCGAATATCCAAACGTATGGACAGTAGTGTCTTGAGGGTGATTATGGCATTTCAATTAGGTGATGATGAAGCGCAAAGTATGAATGAGATGAACCTCATTCCGCTTATCGATATTATGCTGGTATTGATGATTATATTTTTATTGACAGCGACAGTGCTAAATCCGACGGTACCACTGGACCTGCCTAAGACTAGTGCACAGGCCACTCAGACACCGCCAGAAGCCATTCAAGTCAGTATTGATAAAGATGCAGGAATCTTTTGGGACAGTGATCCTATCAGTATGGAAGAGTTGGAAGCACGTTTGCAGCAGCAAAGTGCAGAAGGTAAAGACCCTTCTGTGCAGCTACGCGCTGATAAAGAAGGTAAATATGATACCGTGGCGCAAGTGCTAGCGGCTGCTAGTAACGCAGGATTGACTAAGATAGCTTTCGTCAACGAATAGCTTTTGGGCAAGATTTTAACAGTTAGCAGTGGATGCGACTGCAGTGATGTAAGTATTCTGACCTTGCCATCGTTCACAACAGATGGATGGTTAGTAGTACAAACAAACTGACCAATAAAAAAATAATCAAAATAATAATAAGAAGAACAACTAAAATAATAAAAACTTTCTCCCGCCTCGCTTGGGTCACCTTGTGAGGTTTCCTTTATTTATACCGCTGTACTTATGTGCTTGATATCCAAGAGTCGTATTCGATATCTAAGAGTCTCCCATCTATAAACCTACTTAATACTAAAGCAGACTTTGACCTCTCAAAGATTTAGCCTTCCTTTAAAATATGCCTGATATGCCTACAAATTTTACGTGTTACGTGAAAGAGTCTTACCATCCATAACCAAACGGGCGACGACCGAAATCAAGGCGGCTACGTTTAAAAGGTCCGTATCCATAAGAGTAAGGTAAGCCTAGGTAGTCTAAATCGCGTTGGCGGATGTAATAGTAGCGCCCTTGTGAATAAGCCTCTTCGAGCGCTTCAATGCCTGCTAGTGGGCAGACTGACTGCCAATCATAACCTTCGCGGCCGAGTTTATAGGCATTGAGCTCTGTGCAGTAGTTCTTGAGCCCTTGTTGGCGCCCTTCCTCCCATTTCATACGGTTTGGCATTGTCCCACCGACGCTTGCGCAACTGTTTGCGTAATTACCAAAATAATTACCAGATCGACCACGGATACCGTCAGAGTAGCCAACTTCTTGCCAGTTGCTGGACTGACACTGCTGGGGCGTCAGGCTAGGAGTAGTCGCACAGCCTGATACAGTGAGGACGGCGGCACTCATCAGCGAAAAAGTAATACCAGATCGACTCATAAGGGTTTTCATGACTTTACGGCTCAAGGCAGCAGTTGATGAGTTTTGGTTGAGAGAAAAGTTCATAATAAACCTGCGCGCATCTAGAGTTATGGTTTATCATAGCACTTTTTTATTGTTGATGATTTTTATATATTGTTATTGTGCTTATATTTTTTCAGACATAAGTGGTTGTTATTATT
>NZ_JAKDUI010000266.1 GCF_030457785.1 Psychrobacter sp.
AGTGATAATAAGAATAATTAGAAAGTAAAATTAATTAAAGTATCCATATAAAGATGGCAATTTACAACGATAAAGTGCACGAAGCCACTGATAGATTAAGGAGAATATATAATGACTAACGGCAAGTATGATGACTTGAACCATGAAATCGATGAATTAGAACAAACCATGCATGACGCTGACCAATTTCGCACATTAGAAGAGCAAGTAGCCGATATGAAGCGCCGTGGTATAGAACCAAATCAAGGTTACAAAGATGTGGATCAAAAAGAAGAAGACGAAGACTGGGGCGATGAAACTTGGAAAGAAAATGGCAAGTGGGAACCCAAGACGTCAAAAGACTTAGATGAGAAAGCGCGTGAAAACTGGGGCGATAGTGATGACAAGCCGAATCCACCACCAATCGTTTAGTTTCTTGTTGAACCATTCGACTTCATTGATCGGTTAAATAATTCTAATTTTATCCAACAGTAAATGGTGGTCGTTATTATATTAACCATGGTATCAATCCCAGTGATAACCATGGTAATTACTACAAAAAAAAGCCACGCTAAATAGCGTGGCTTTTTTTTGGTTTATAGCCAGCAAATGAATAAACAGTACTGTATTCGATGAAAAGTAAAATCGAAACCCTTTTACAATCGTGCTACTGGTACAAATTTCACTTGCGTGCTGTATTTACAGAGGCTGCGAAAAATTCATCCCAGTAGCACTGTAGCGGTTTGAACACATCTTGACTATAATCGCTAACCTAAGGCATGTCCGCATTTAGGTCGCGAAGCATGACTAGATTCGTATGGTGCTATGATCCTTCATCAATACGCACCAGCCTAATGGAACCATCTGCGTTTTTTTGTTGGATCAGTTGTCCCATACGGTCAGCAGGCTCGGGGTTCAGTGGTTGGCTGTTGCCTGACTGTCCGTATTGATTGCCGTACTGGCTTCGGTTAGGTGCTGCATCACCAATAATCGTACGATAAAAATTTTGTCCGGCACGTCCATCAGCTGGGAAAATACCGCGGCTAGTTTGGTATTGTTGGATAGCGGTACGGGTATTGTCTCCGATGATACCATCGACACCACCAATGTCATATCCAGCGTCTAGGAGCGCTTGCTGGATATCTTTGGCTTGCTGACGGCTGATGCCTGGATCGTCTGTTGGCCAGGCAGTAATGAAGTCCGTTTTACTGCTGTCTTCACGAGTGATCAAGTCGGATAAATGGGCAATGGCCAACGCGTAGTTTTCTGATGCATTGTACGAATAAAAAGTATCAAAGTTTTTACCAACCAAGAAAGCAGGTCCTTCCATACCGGCTGGTAATAACAAGCCCGCACTGTTCAAGTCATAAGGCAACGGGCTACCATTTGCCAGTGTTAAACCTTGATTACGCCAGTGACTGATCGATTTTTTGTCTCTACGATTAGATGCTGCCCAGAAGCCGTCAGGGAGTTTAACTTCATAGCCCCAAGGCTCACCAGTACGATAGCCTCTGTTGTCCAAAAAGTTAGCGGTGGAAGCCAGTGCATCGGGTACACTGTTGACCAAGTCACGGCGACCATCACCGTCGAAATCTACAGCCAAATCTAAAAAGGTGCCCGGCATAAACTGCGTTTGTCCAAAGGCACCTGCCCACGAGCCCGTCATGTCACTTGGTGCGATATCGCCACGTTGTACGATCTTTAGCGCATTGGCAAATTCGCCTTGGAAATAGCTTTGACGACGGTCAAAACAGGACAATGTCGCTAAAGATTCGAACAAGGGTTTTTTGCCTAGTGTCTGTCCAAAGTTTGACTCTACGCCCCATACGCCTAATACGTGTGCAGCTTTTACGCCATAACGTGATTCCACTTGGCGAAGTGTATCACTCCATTGATGCTTGGCACGGATACCGTCTTCGACACGCTCTTTATCGACTAATACTGATAAGTAATCCCAAACATCTTTTTGAAACTCTGGTTGGTAATTGAGTGATTGAATCACGCTAGGGTCAGGCTGGCTAGGACGATAGTTATTAAAAGTGAAGCTATCTACGCCACTGAACTTGCTAGAGTTTTTTAGTCTATCTAAGCATTGTTGAAACTCACTATTGGATAGATCAGGTGCTGGTGGTCTAGCAGCTTGGGCGGTGCTCGCAAAACTAAGCCCAACAGCAAGACTCAGTAGCGACAAAGCAGAGGTAGAAACAGAAGTGAAACGCATGGAATATCCTATAAACGTCAAATTAAAAGGGTTGGCAAAGAGGACTGACACGATATGAGCTTAGAGTAACCAATCTAAATAATAAAGAAAAGGTATTGTAGTTCTAACGCTATAAATAATTACGTTAGTTTGATATAGGTGTGAGGTTGGAAGAGGATTTGATATTGTTCAACATAGAAACTACCGTGGTATAGCGCCAGTTTCCATGTGATTTCGAGAGTGGGGTAGCAAGGTTATGAAGCAGTCGGAGACCATCCCAGATTCTGTGTAACTGCCATTTAGATTAAATGCTTACTGATACGATCATCAAACATAATCATAAAACGATTAAGAGCAGACGTCCAGTTACGAATCGGCATCGACCACTTTTTAGACGCCTGCTGGGTGGCTAAGTACACCACTTTGAATGCCGCCTGATCAGACGGGAACACCTTACGCTTATTTACCGCTGTACGAATCACACTGTTTAGCGACTCAATCGCATTGGTGGTATAAATTACTTTTCTGATGTCTTTCGGGTACTCAAAGAACACCGTTAAGCCCTCCCAGTTATTACGCCAAGACTTGATGACATGCGGGTACTCTTTGCCCCATACCTCATCAAAGTGCTCAAGGTTGGCCTCTGCTATCTCAAGCGTATCAGCACCGTAGATGGCCTTTAAATCAGCCGCTACGGCCTTCTTATCTGTCCAAGGTACAAACTTCATTGAATAGCGCACCATATGCACGATACACAGCTGAACCTGAGCGTTAGGGTAGACCG
>NZ_JAKDUI010000036.1 GCF_030457785.1 Psychrobacter sp.
TACAGTAATAATGAAGTGATTTTTCATCATAATAGCAACGATACTTTTCATATTATCTACTGTTGTATCAATTTATGCTAATTAAATCATTGATATATAAAAGTTCTTACTAAAAAACATACCGGGAATTTTGGCAATCAAGTATCCAGTCTTTCAATCCAGCTTGCAACCTTTCCATTGTTGGCTAATTGCAACCAACGATAACCAGGTGCGGCGTCTTTATCGTATGCAAAGCCATCTTCGTTGGGCATAAACTGATAGCAGGTAGATGGTGTGCTATAAACAGAAACGCCTCGATGCTGCTGCGTTTGCTCTTGATGCACATGGCCACTGGTGACGACTTTTAAGTGTTCAAACCCTGCCACACATTGCCAAAAATCTGTGCTATTTTCTACCATATGGCTGTCAATCCAAGCTGAATCTACTGGTAAGACGTGATGGTGTAGGGCGACCAATGCAGGTTTGTCGCAAGTGGTAAGTCTATCAAGTAACCAGTCGATATCAGCAGGTGCTATTTCACCGGCTACCTTGCCAGTAACGGATGAGTCCAATAACAGCAACTGCCAGTGGTCAGTTTCGATGACATGTTGGTTCAATAAACGAGCATCTGCAGGACGTCCAATCAGTTTTCGTTGCTCAAAGGGTAAGTGGCCATCGACATCGTCAGTTACGTCGTGATTACCAGCGATACAAGCAAAAGGGATGTCAGTTGCTTCTAGTACTTCAAAGATGTGGTTATAAATAGCGGGCTGAATCTGATTGACCAAGTCACCAGTCACAAGAATTAAGTCACAGCGTATATCTTTATCCAGCGCTTGTTGGAGTGCTTTCTCAAAACTATGCTGACAGCTAGTGGGCTCGTTACTATTCATGTTTTCACTAGCAGTCATGAAGTCGATAGGCGTTGATAAATGCAAATCAGTGATTTGTAAAATGTTGACTTGCGCATCAGGCGTGTTGATTTTGCTGACAGGATAGCTTGGCATTCGACCAGCTCCTCATTGGCTAAAAACAGTGACCAGCGTTAAAGCTATCGTACCTATGTGACAATATTTTGTTGCAACGTTTATTAATAGCAAGGTTAAAATCTATTACAAGTAAAGCAAATGAGTCACTATTGATTGTTTTCACTACACTTCATTTTTTAACTTTCTCGGTGGTGTTCTAAAAAGTATGCTGGCGATAGAAGTCAATAAGAAATCTATGCTAAGTTCTCTGATTCTATAGGGCTTTCAAGGCTTCAAAAATTGTTCAAGTTTTAATCAGCATACTTTTTGACACACCACCACTTTCTCTTATCTTTCGATCATGTACACCACTAAATGGTGGTAGTTGCAACACCATATTTTTAGTCGCAATCACGAGCAGACTCTGATTCATCACGATACTAATGATATAAGAATGGTTTATATCATGAAGTGGATGAAAGCTCTAGTCGTTACTGATCAAATAAAGTTGAATAAGGTGATAAAAAACGTAAATTTGGTTTGTGAGCAGTTCGGATGTGTCTGCAGTTGATAGCAATTTAAATGGGCTGGGAATGGATGACCATCACCAAAAAACGTCAAATAGCTAGGTAATATCTCGATACTATCTGCGCTATCCTCTTAGTTTGACCACTGGTCATCTTATTTTCATTACTGTTTTTATAATAAAACAACATCCTAATCGCGGGCTGACCAAAATTTTGCAGTGATCAACTTTGATAAGACAAGCGCGGCAAAGAATAAAATAGCCAATATCAATACGATAGAAAGCCCTGTCTGGATATCCAACCAAATGCTACCCCAAACGCCCAAGGTCACACCAAGCTGAGCAATTATTAAAGACATAATGACCATTGTTTTTGGCGATGTCGCCCATAATCGTGCTGTTAAGGCTGGCAATACCAACAGGCCACTGATTAATAAGCTGCCGACAGCCTGTAGTGCAATCGCACAAAACCCTGCCAAAACGCCCATGAAAAATAGTCGCTGGCGCGCTGGGTTGATGCCTTGAATACGTGCCAATGCTTCATGAGTGGCCAACTTTATTTGTGCGGGCCATATATAAGCGAGTAACCCTAAACCCACCAATACGCTAGCGGCAAGTAGTGGCAAGTCTGCCCAGTCAAGCTCCAATAAATTACCAAATAAAAACCCGAGTACGTTTGCTTGCTGATCAGTCAGCTGAGTTAAGGTCAATAAACCCAAACATAGCAACGACACAGCAACGACCGCCAGAACCGCGTCTGCTGGCAACCGTTCATCATCGATCAGGACTAGTCCCAACACCACGATGGCACTAATGAGGACAATACCGATACCCATTGGCAACTGCCACCATACGGCGAGAGCGACTCCCAAGAGAGTACCGTGTGCTAAGGCGTCAGCAAAAAATGCCATGCGTCGCCACAATACCAAACACCCCAAAGGTGCTGATAGTAGCGCTAAAATACTGCCAGCAATCCAAGCAGGCGCGATAATGGATAACCAAGCGGTCATAATAAATATCCGTATAAGTCTGATGAGCGTGTAAAGCTATATTGTTCAGTGTCAAAAACGCTAATCAAGACAGCTCTCACCTATGTTGTTTTAATAGCTATAGTTCGAGCTCGTTTGGCGCATGGTGTTGGCAAGCATGTGGTTGATGCACATATGGCTGTTCGTAATAATGACCAAATAGCTTTTTGAACTCGCTACTGATAGCCAGTTCACTGGGCTGTCCTTCGCAGCAAATATGCTTATTAAGGCAAATAACCCGTCGACTACCTCTCATTACCCAATGTAAGTCATGTGAAATCACCAGCATGGCACAGCGTAAAAAATCAGGCAGCTCGTCAATAAACTGGTATAGCCAAATCTCAGTATCAGGATCAAGTCCTTGCATTGGCTCATCCAAAATCAATAGATTTGGCTTATCTAGCAATGCCCGAGCCAATAACACTCGCTGTGTTTCGCCACCTGACAGGTGCAGCATTTGCCGTGAAAACAAGTCCGTCAATGACAGCTTATCAAATACAAACTGCCGTTGATCTGGCGTCAAACGGTTTTTATTTGCATGACCTAATAGATCGCTTACTCGTAATGGCAGGATAGGGGGCACCGTAAAACGTTGCGGCATATAACCAAGTTGTAGTGGTTGATGAGCTGTGACGCTGCCTTTGGTGGGCTCAATCAAACCCAAAATGAGTTTTACTAAGGTTGATTTTCCAGCACCATTAGGTCCGACAAGACTGATGGTCTCATTGACATCAATGTCGATATCGATATGTGAGAGAAGTCGTTGGGGCCCAATATGGTAGCTGATATTGCTCAAGCTCAACAACTGACTGGTATCGTTTGCAGCACTGCTTTCAGCAATAGGGGCAACCGATTGATTCGACGATAAGGTAGACAGGCTCATAATATAACAACTAATGGATGAGTAGAGAAATAAAATCACGATTAAGAGAGTACCATTAATAGTCGACAAAAAACGGTACTAATACGGTGTTAATAAGGAAAAATGCAACCATCGATATATTATTGGCAAGCTTGGCAGCGCCCCCGAAGTTCAATAACACTATGCTCAACGACGAAACCAGCATCCGTCTCAGCAAAGTTCATCATCTCCTCTACAGGCAAGCTGCTACATTCTTGTACGCGTTGGCATTGACCGCAGATTAGAAATGCTGCCGTGTGCTGTGCTCTTGGGTGACAACATGGAACATACGCATTGATAGAAGTTAGTTGATGAATCAAACCTTCGCTCAATAAAAACTCCAAGCTACGATACACCGTCGGTGGCGCAACATTTTTTGGCGCTTTCTGTTTTGAGACAGGTGCTCTTTGCTCATCACTATCGCTATTATCTGATTGCCGCATTTTCTGTAATTGAGCGATTAAGTCATAAGCCCCGATAGGTTGGTTAGCCTCTAGTATCAGCTGGTATATCTGCTGACGTAAAGCGGTAAAGCGTTTGTCATTTAAGCGACATTGTTCTCTTGCCGCTGCCAGTCGTTCTGCAACGTCACGTGGCGTAAAAACTTGCGCATCATGCAAGTGCTCACAAACTGATGAATGAGTAGACATCGTGCAGACTCCCAAATATAAAATGGCTTGTTATTATGCTTTTTATTGTTATATTATAACATAATAAAGTAAAAGGCGGATAAGCGGTGTTCAGCTGCCTATTATAGCTTCATCGAATATGGTGTCTAACAACTATCACTCATATTTCGAGCAATTACTTATCCTATCAATCACTCATCAAAGATACCTACTATTATGAACCCAGTCTTTAATAACCTGCTACGCCCAGTCATAAAGGTCAAACATCTGCTCATTTCTAGCGTAGTGCTAGGCTCTCTGACACTCAGTGCTCAAGCAGCAACGGTCAGTGTGAGCAATCATCCTATGTATTTATTGAGCCAAGCGGTGACAGATGGGACACCTTCTGCCAATAAAATCTTACAAGCAGGCGATGTAGGGCATCATGGAAGTGTTAGCCCAAGTGATATGAAAGCTATTAGAGATAGCAAGTACGTGGTTTGGTTTGGTCCGTCTTTAGAAAACAGCCTGAATGGCAGTTTGAAGAAAGCACCCAATGCCATTGCTGTCTTTGATTTCGATGCGTTCAACCGTTATCCGCTTCGGGACGTGAAAGGCGCACCGATTGAGGGCACGTTTGATCCGCATATTTGGCTAGATCCAGAAAATGCAAAAGGCATTACTCGAGCATTAGCAGTGATACATAGTCGAGCCAATCCAGAGCACGAAAGCATCTATCACGAAAATGTCAAAAAATTTGCTGAGCGTATGGACAACGCAGTCGCAGCGATACAACAGCAAAATGGACAGACCGAGCGTCCATACTGGGCATATCATGATGCCTATCAATACATCGAACGCGCAGCACAAATAAAGTTGACGGGCACTTTAAGTACAGATCACCATCTTTCTCCAAAAGCCAGTCAGTTACGCTGGATGAATGAAAATCGACCTACTGAGCAAATGTGCCTAGTCAATCAAGGTCCTGTAGCCAAAGGTCTACTTGCTAAGTTACAGCCAGTCAGCACCACTGCCCAGATAGAAGACATGAGTGATAGCCAAGACTTTGTAGAAGGATGGACAAAGATGGCGCAACAGATTAATAGCTGTATCGGTGGTGAAGAGTCATAAATTTAGGCGTAAACGGAATAGATATTTATTAAATAAATGTTATCATGGCACCGAAATAACGTCGCAAAGCTTAGAGCTGTAAGGCTTGAGTCATGTATTTACTAAATGGTAGACAAATTTCATATTACGCTTGCTATATAGTAGTATGCTCTCTATAATAAGTGGCGTTTGAAATTGGTTGAAAGGTAAAACCTGTAGAATGGGCCGTTTACGGATATGCTTGTCGCAACTTTGCTACATTATTCCAATACTGTAAGTCTATAGGAAGACCATGACCAAGCCTGCTAAACGCACGCAAAAAGATAAGATTGGCATTTATGTCAAACGTCAAGCATGGTTGCTACTCTTTATTATCGTAATCGCTTGCGTCATTGATATTGTCTGGTGGCAGGGTGAATTAACTGTAGCCAAAAGTGCCGCAACTGGCGCTTTATTGAGTTATCTTACTCAAGCTGTATTTGCTGGATTTATCTTTTGGTATACTGGATATCGCGCACGCAAGCATATTGTTAACCAGTTATACCGGGGTCAAGTGGCCAAGTGGCTATTGACCGCTTTAGGTTTCGCACTAATTTTTATTACCGTACAACCCCTATCTGCGCCTGCGCTGTTTATCGGTTTTATGGTAATGCAAATTAGTCACAGTTGGATGTTGTGGCACATACGCTAGTGTTTTATATGACTATTTGTGTAGTTATATGCTAAATAATACGACGCGAGCCACCCTGCCGTCTAACTTCTCTATGACTAGTTCTAAAAGTCAAAATGAAAAAACTGTCTTACGACAGTGCAAGTGACGATAAAGATATAAAAGTTCGAAGTAAATATAGCATGTGAAACGACGATGATAAGATGAAATGATTTTATCGTTTGTTCTCATGTGCCATTGAACTGTCTGTAATTTAGTGACGATTTCAACGTTGCTTTAATAAAAAGTTACTATTAGCTAACTTACTTATATATCTAATAAAAAAGTCACAATTGACTTTACACGAATACAACGCTGCATTAATATAGACGTCAACATATTTTGCCCACTAGCACAACACTGGACTGAGCGTCAATCGCAACAGATATAGCAGTGAGCAAACACGTATATAAAGTTTTTACGTATACATAAAAGGGCTATTACTGAATTATCATAAGCCCTTTTTTGATAGCGAAAATTCACGCTATCGAAATTCGTATCAATAATAGAGCTATGGGTTGGATGTTATTGGGTACATGAGTATTTTAGCAACACTCAGTAATTTGCTTGTTGGCAGATTAAAGAGAAATACTAAGATCTCATCAGATGACAACCATATTTTTGGTAGTTGATTAAATCGTTGATTAATAAGAAGCTTACATTATGGCATCCGAGCAAACATCATCAGAATATATCTCTCACCACTTAACGAATTGGACGTATGGCTATTTGCCAGGCGAAGGCTGGAAAGTTGCCTATACTGCTGAAGAAGCATCACAGATGGGATTCAGTGCGATCCATGTTGATTCTATGCTATGGTCAATTGGTCTAGGTATTTTATTTTGCGCCTTCTTTTGGATGATTGCAAAAAAAGTTACGGCTGACGTACCGAGCAAGACTCAGGCAGCGGTTGAGTTGATCGTTGAGTTTGTTGATAACAACGTTCGTGAATCTTATAGTGGTACATCCAAACTGATCGCGCCGTTGTCGTTGACTATTTTTGTCTGGATCTTCTTGATGAACTTGATGGATTTAATACCCGTCGACTTCATACCAGGACTTGCAGGCCAAATCGGTGCAGCAATGGGTCACGACCCGCATCATGTTTTCTTTAAAATTGTTCCAACAACTGATCCTAATATCACACTAGGCATGGCCTTTTCGGTATTCCTGTTGATCATCGGCTACAGTATTAAAGAAAAAGGGTTTGGTGGTTTCGTCGCAGAATTAACGTTACACCCTTTTAGTGCCAAGAACCCAATTTTAAAAATCGTTTTAATTCCAGTTAACTTTATACTAGAAGTTGTTACGCTAATTGCGAAACCAATATCACTTGGCTTGCGACTATTTGGTAACATGTATGCAGGTGAATTGGTATTTATTTTGATTGCCTTAATGCCATTTTGGATTCAATGGGCACTGTCAGTGCCATGGGCAATCTTCCATATTTTAGTTATTACACTTCAAGCGTTCATCTTTATGATGTTGACGATAATATACTTATCATTAGCTTCATCAACTGAACATTAATTAGACACTTCATCAATAAATAGGTAAAGAGGATACATCAATGGATCCAGTATTAGGTAGTTCTACAGTTATTGCAGTTGCATTGCTTATCGGCGCAGGCGCTCTTGCTACAGGTATTGGCTTTGCTCTTTTAGGTGGCAAATTCCTAGAAAGTGTTGCACGTCAACCAGAGCTTGGTTCACAGTTGCAAACCCGTATGTTCATCGTGGCAGGTCTACTTGATGCTGTACCGATGATTGGTGTTGGTATTGCTATGCTATTGTTGTTTGCTAACCCTCTAGCAGGTTAATCCGAAAACTCAGTTGTAAGTGTTTGGTGCTCAGAGACTTTCTATCAACTATAGTCAAAACCTGACTGCCAAACATGATCAATGAAGCTGATTTTTCATTAACAAAGAGGTGATCACGTGAATATCAATTTTACCATCGTCGGTCAAGCTATTGCTTTTGCAATATTTGTGATTTTTTGCATGAAATTCGTGTGGCCACCACTTATCGGTGCCATCACAGAGCGTCAGCGCAAAATCTCTGAAGGTATGAATGCCGCAGAGAAAGCAAAAGCAGATCTAGCGACCGCGGAGCAAAGCGCTCAACAAGAGCTTGATCTTGCAAAGACTAAAGCTGCTTCTTTAATCGAGCAAGCCAACAAAAGCGCCAACCAGCTCGTCGAAGATGCAAAAGCGCAAGCACAAGCGGAAGCTGAACGCATTCGCCAACAAGCGCAAGCATCTATCGACCAAGAAATCAACCAAGCTCGTGACTCGTTACGTGTGCAAGTTGCTGACCTTGCGGTACTTGGTGCAGAGAAGATTTTGCAAGAAAAAGTCGATGCGCAAAAACATCAGAGTATGCTAGACCAACTAGCGGCGAAGCTGTAATAGTGAGGATATAATGGCTGACTTATCAACCTTAGCACGACCCTACGCTAAAGCTGCGTTTGACTATGCCAATGAAAACGGAGTGGTAACTGAGTGGGAAAACTTCTTGTTCATCGCTGGCAAAATAGTCGATGACAAGTCGTTTAGTACTTGGCTAGAAAATCCAGCCATTACGGCTGAGCATAAGTCAGCTGCTTTGGTTGAACTTTATGACTCACAAGTGGCTGGTGATAGCGATTCTGCTTTTAAACAGCTACTAGGCGAGAGCAAAGGTTCTCGCTACGGTGATAGCATGAGCTATCCTAAAGTGTCACCAGCGCTCAAGAATTTTATTAAGCAGTTGTCGCAGCAAGAGCGTCTAGCACTGCTTCCTGAAGTTTATGAGCATTATCGCCATCACAAGGCAATAAGCTTAAAGCAGCTTGACGCATATGTAACTTCTGCCTATCCACTATCTGACACTCAGCGTGAAACGATTCAAAAAAGTCTTGCCGCATCGCTTAATGCTAGTGTGGTTATTCATGAATCAGTCGATGCAAGTCTATTGGCAGGTGCCACAATCAAAGTTGGTGACAAAGTCATTGATGATTCGATGCGTGGAAAGTTACAACAGTTAAAAACACAGCTAACTGCCTAATGCCACTCATCAACGTAGCTATATAGAACTGCGTGAGCGTAAGAGCATTTAAGTCAGTGGCGAGTTATCATAAATTAAAGGAAACAAGGCAATGCAACAATTGAATCCAGCGGAAATCAGTAATCTGATTAAGCAGCGTATTCAAGACCTTGATGCGGGTGCAACTGCAAAGAATGAAGGCACGATTGTCAAAGTATCTGACGGTATCGTGCAGATTCATGGTCTTGAAGATGCCATGTACGGCGAAATGATTGAGTTTGAAGGCGAAGTTTATGGAATGGCGCTTAACTTAGAGCGTGATTCTGTCGGCGCGGTAATCCTTGGTGACTACCTACAGCTGCAAGAGGGTCAAAAAGCTTATTGTACTGGTCGTATTCTAGAAGTGCCAGTTGGTCCTGAGCTGCTAGGCCGTGTTGTTGACGCCTTGGGTAACCCTATTGACGGCAAAGGTCCTATTGATGCCAAAATGACGGACAAGGTCGAAAAGATCGCTCCAGGCGTTATCGACCGTCAATCAGTAGACCAGCCAGTAATGACAGGCTATAAAGCCGTTGATACAATGATTCCAATCGGCCGTGGTCAGCGTGAGCTTATCATTGGTGACCGTCAGACGGGTAAAACCGCTATGGCTATCGATGCGATCATTGCTCAGAAAGCATCAGGCATTAAGTGTGTATACGTAGCAGTCGGTCAGAAACGTTCTACCATTGCAAACGTTGTACGTAAGCTTGAGCAAACAGGTGCATTAGAATACACCACAGTCGTTGTTGCTTCAGCATCTGAGCCAGCAGCATTACAGTATATCGCTCCGTACTCAGGTTGTACGATGGGTGAGTACTTCCGTGACCGCGGTGAAGACGCATTGATCATCTTCGATGATCTGTCAAAGCAAGCCGTTGCATATCGTCAGATTTCACTACTATTACGTCGTCCACCAGGTCGTGAAGCTTATCCAGGTGACGTATTCTATCTCCATTCACGTCTACTAGAGCGTGCATCACGTGTAAACTCTGATTATGTAGAAAAGTTCACGAATGGTGAAGTAACAGGTAAGACAGGATCTCTAACTGCATTGCCAATTATTGAAACTCAGGCTGGTGACGTATCAGCATTCGTACCGACCAACGTTATTTCAATTACCGATGGTCAGATTTTCTTAGAATCAAGCTTATTTAACTCAGGTATTCGTCCTGCGGTTAACGCTGGTATTTCAGTTTCACGTGTTGGTGGTTCTGCTCAAACAAAAATCATCAAGAAGCTTTCTGGTGGTATCCGTACCGCATTGGCTCAGTACCGTGAATTGGCAGCATTTGCTCAGTTTGCCTCGGATCT
Source organism: Psychrobacter sp. (assembly GCF_030457785.1). Lineage (GTDB taxonomy): Bacteria > Pseudomonadota > Gammaproteobacteria > Pseudomonadales > Moraxellaceae > Psychrobacter. The sequence continues at coordinate 10,206 of NZ_JAKDUI010000036.1, forward strand.
TGATGACGCGACTCGCGAGCAGCTCGACCATGGTGAACGTGTCACCGAACTGATGAAGCAAAAGCAGTACGCGCCTATGTCTATTTCTGAACAGGCTGCTGTTATTTATGCTTCAAACGAAGGTTTCTTATCTGACGTACCAGTTGAAAAGATTGGTGCCTTTGAAGAGTCTTACTTACGCTACATGCATGATGAGCAAGGTGAATTGATGCGTGAGATTGATGACACTGCGAACTACAACGATGATATCGCAGGTCGTTTAAAGTCAGCTGTTGAGACCTTTAAACAAAATCACAGTTATTAATTTAACGGGTTAAGCCGGCGTAGTTATCGATAGTAGTTGAACTGTTTTCTGAGCAGCCAATTATGTCACTTGTCTAGCTATAGCTGGTATCAGGTTGCGTCTTGCAGAGCCTATAACGATTGTTTATAGAATTTTGCTATTTTAGCTGAATAACTGCATGCGCTAATGCTTTTTAACCCTCTTATATTGGAATCATTATGGCAAGCTTAAAAGAGATACGTGCCAAAGTCACCAGTATTAAAAGCACCCAGAAGATTACTCGTGCTATGCAAATGGTAGCCGCTAGTAAAATGCGCCGTGCACAAGAGCGCATGGAAGTGGGTCGCCCGTATGCTGATAGTATGCGCCGGGTTGTATCGCATTTGGTGCATGCATCACCAGAGTATAAACATCCGTACATGGTGTCGCGTCCGGTCAATAAGGTAGGCTATATCGTCATTACCTCTGATCGTGGCCTAGCGGGTGGTTTGAATATTAATTTATTCAAAGCTTTAACGAAAAGTATCCAAGATTATCAGAACCAGTCTGTACAAACTGAGTTTGCAGTCATTGGCGCTAAAGGTGTCAGTTTTTTCAAAAACTTTGGTGGCAACGTCACATCTGCTGTGACTGATTATGGCGATAAACCAACGTTTGAGCAGCTAAATGCGCCAGTTCAAGCTATGCTTGAAGATTATAGCAACGGCAATATAGACCGTATTTACGTGGTTTATAACCAGTTTATCAACGCCATGACTCAGAAGCCGACCGTCAACCAGTTAGTTCCTCTTCCAGAAGGTTCATTGGAAAATGATGACAGCGGTATTCGTACAGAACTTAGCTGGGATTATATCTATGAGCCGGATATCAAGACTTTGATTGATGAATTGCTTGGTCGCTATATTGAATCGATTGTTTATCAAGCGGTAATGGAAAACATTGCTTCTGAACAGTCTTCACGTATGGTTGCGATGAAAGCGGCAACAGATAATGCTGGTGACCTTATTAACGATTTACAGTTGGTTTATAACAAGCTGCGTCAAGCGGCGATTACCCGAGAAATCTCGGAAATCGTTGGCGGTGCTGCTGCTGTTTCATAATTGACTACACCTATATATAGAAGTCCAAGGAGAACGCAATGAGTAGCGGTCGTATTGTACAGATTATTGGCGCGGTTCTTGACGTTGAGTTTGACCGTAATGAAGTTCCTCAAATTTTTGATGCCTTAAAAGTTGACGGTACCGAAACCACCCTAGAGGTTCAACAACAGCTAGGTGATGGTATCGTTCGTACTATTGCTATGGGTTCAACTGAAGGCCTAAAGCGTAACTTACCAGTGACGAACACTGGTGCAGCGATTTCTGTTCCAGTAGGAACAGGAACGTTGGGTCGCATCATGGATGTTCTTGGTCGTCCTATCGATGAAGAAGGTCCTGTAGAGGCTGATGAGAAATGGTCTATCCACCGTGAAGCACCAAGCTACGCAGACCAGTCTAATAGTACTGAACTATTAGAAACTGGTATTAAAGTTATCGACTTACTTTGCCCATTTGCAAAAGGTGGTAAAGTTGGTTTGTTCGGTGGTGCTGGTGTTGGTAAAACCGTCAACATGATGGAGCTAATCAACAACATCGCACTTAAACACGAAGGTTTATCAGTGTTTGCTGGTGTAGGTGAGCGTACTCGTGAAGGTAATGATTTCTATCACGAGATGCAAGAAGCTGGCGTTGTTAACACCGAAAACTTTAGTGATTCTAAAGTTGCAATGGTATATGGTCAGATGAATGAGCCACCAGGTAACCGTTTGCGTGTTGCGCTATCTGGTCTAACGATGGCCGAGTATTTCCGTGATACGAAAGATCCTGCTACAGGCAAAGGTCGTGACGTACTTTTATTCGTTGATAACATCTATCGTTACACCCTTGCTGGTACTGAAGTGTCAGCCCTGCTTGGTCGTATGCCATCAGCAGTTGGTTATCAACCAACACTAGCTGAAGAGATGGGTCTGCTTCAAGAGCGTATTACATCGACTCAGTCTGGTTCTATTACTTCAGTCCAAGCAGTCTATGTACCTGCGGATGATTTGACGGATCCTTCACCTGCAACAACGTTTGCTCACTTGGACGCGACAGTCGTACTTAACCGTGACATCGCTTCACAAGGTATCTACCCTGCAGTTGATCCTCTTGATTCAACTTCACGCCAGCTAGATCCGCAAATCATCGGTGAAGAGCACTATAATGTTGCTCGTGGTGCTCAGGAAGTTCTACAGCGCTATAAAGAACTGAAAGATATTATCGCCATTTTGGGTATGGATGAGCTATCAGAAGAAGATAAACTGGTTGTTTATCGCGCTCGTAAAATCCAGCGTTTCTTATCTCAGCCATTCCACGTTGCTGAAGTCTTTACCGGTGCACCTGGTAAATATGTACCACTACGCGATACCATCGCTAGCTTCAAAGCAATCATCGATGGTGAATACGATGACTTACCAGAACAAGCATTCTATATGGCTGGTGGCATCGATGAAGTAGTCGCCAAAGCAGAGAAAATGAAATCTACTGCAGCGTAAGTTGCTAGCATTTGCTAAAGAGCAAGTAGGCTGTAGCCAGTCTATTTGCTAGTAGATAACGCATCGTAGTTTTGATTGTAAGGAGTTTAGTATGGCAACGTTACAATGTCGCGTCGTAAGTGCTCGTGAAGAGTTGTATTCAGGCGAAATTAGCATGTTAATAGCTACGGGTGCCGAAGGCGAGATTGGTGTATTGCCAGGTCACACACCGCTTATTACTTTGTTGAAACCGGGTGCGATGCGGGTGCAAACACCAAATGGTGAAGAAGAAGTTATATATGTTTCAGGCGGTGTCTTAGAGATACAGCCGAAAATGGTTACTGTATTGGCTGATACAGCTACACGTGCGGGCAACCTCGATGAAAGTAAAATCATTGAAGCGCGCAAAAAAGCTGAGCAAATGCTAGTTAATCAGTCTGATACTGTAGAAACTAACGCAGCGTTAGCATCAATGGCTGAGTCAGTTGCACAGTTACAGACTATTCGTAAATACAAGAACCGCGCTTAATCTTTTAGGTGTGACTCTGAATCATGTATCCGATTCAATATTGCTCATATTAAAAAAACAGTCCTTAAAGGGCTGTTTTTTTTGTGCTCATGAAATATTATCAATTTTTCTACTAAAGACTTATCCAACGGTCTAAAAGGTGTTAATAAACAATATTTACTGTCTTTGAGATGGTGCTGTTAAGGTGAGTAGGGTCGTGTAAATCGGCTTAAAATATCTGTAGATCGATCAAACTGCGTCAAATATCGTATTTTCGTATCAAGATTTGTCACAGCATTTGCTTTATTTGGGCCAAAATCATAAAGTTTATATCGTTATTTTTGAGATAAAGGGTATTCTTAAGATGCAAACTAAAATAATCTCGGGTGTAGTTTATAGGTTTTGTTAACGACCATCAGCTATAGTATAGGCAGCTGCACTTTTAGTAGTATACTGTATTACTAAGTTTGTAACTGCAGATTTGTAATAGCTTTACGAACATCGATTGTGCCACTTTAGGGTGCTATTAATTTTACCGCTCTTACTTTTAAATTAGAAGATGTATTAGAGGATATAACAATGACAACGACTGAAGAAGACAACACCCCGCGAATTTTAATTGTCGAAGATGACGAGCGTCTGGCTGTTTTGACTCAAGATTATTTGGTCAAAAATGGTTTAGAAGTGGCAATTGAAACAGATGGTAACCGTGCTATTCGCCGCATCGTTAATGAACAGCCTGATATGGTGGTACTCGATGTCATGCTTCCTGGCAGTGACGGGTTGACAGTCTGCCGCGAAGTTCGCCCACATTATCAGAATCCTATTTTGATGCTGACAGCACGTACTGAAGACATGGACCAAGTACTGGGTCTGGAAATGGGTGCTGATGACTATGTCGCCAAGCCAGCTCAGCCGCGTGTATTGCTTGCACGTATTCGCGCATTATTACGACGCTCAGAAAATGCGCCATCAGAAGACGTGCCGCAACGATTACAGTTCGGTGAATTGGTAATTGATAATGGTGGTCGCTCAGTGCATCTTAGTGATGAACTGGTTGACTTTACAAGTGCAGAGTATGATTTGCTATGGTTATTGGCGTCCAACGCAGGCCGCATCTTATCTCGTGAGGATATTTTTGAGCGCTTGCGCGGTATCGAATATGATGGCCAAGATCGTTCGATTGATGTGCGTATTTCACGTATTCGTCCGAAAATTGGCGATGATCCTGAAAACCCCAAACGTATCAAGACTGTCCGCAGCAAGGGTTATCTCTTCGTGAAAGAAGGAAACTAAGGCTTTTTTCGGATCAAAAGACTTAATTGTTGTAGCGATTACAAAAAAACCAGCGTCTATGCTGGTTTTTTTATAGTGAAACTCAAATTTCAAATTGAAATATGGTTTAATTAAGCAGTTATGTTGGGTGATTAAGAAATAAAAATA
>NZ_JAKDUI010000037.1 GCF_030457785.1 Psychrobacter sp.
ATAAAAACCAACTGGCTTCTCCTAGTATCTTATGTATAATATGATTGCAGGCGGAAAACGTGGCTCTGCACTTAACCTACCTTTTTTTTCTATCTCGGGACGGACCGATACTTTGATGTGCACTTTGCTGTTTAAATCAGGTGCTTTGGAGTCTTGGTTGATTACTTTATCCCCGCTCAAGCGTCGCATACTTTATGTGGCTGTCTTTGAAATTATTGCTATTGTTTCCTCTACTTTTGTACTAATGAAAATAAGTGGTGGCAACGCAGCAGAGTCCTTGCCAGTTGCTGTCATGGTGTCATTGGCTGCTGTGATTTGGAACTTTGTATACAATACAGCCTTTGAAGCTTGGGAGAGTCGCAAGCGAGTGGCGAAGCGCACGCTACTTATTCGAAGTGTTCACGCACTTGGTTTTGATGGTGGGTTGGTTTTGATTTGCATACCAATCTACATGATCTGGTATGATGTTGGCTTTGTCCAAGCATTTATGATGGAGGTTGCTTTGCTGCTATTTTTCTTAGTTTATACCTTTTTCTTCACGTTAATCTTTGACAAGATATTTACGTCACCATACCAAAATAGAGCAGCATCTGCTTCTGCATAAACATAAAAAACGCATCAGCTTGATCTGAAACGGCAAGCGTAAACCAGTAAAAAGGCTGTCTCAGAGGCAGCCTTTTTAGTGTTATTAATAGCCTTAAAACTGATTACTTTCCTTGATAGACAGGCTTACGTTTTTCAATAAACGCGGTTACTCCTTCAATGAAGTCATCGGTTTTGGCTAGCGCTGTTTGTTGCTGTACTTCCATGTCGAGTGCTTTATTCAAGCCTTTGTAAGCATTGTTATTTATCATGTGTTTCATACTTGATAGTGCTTTTCCAGGCAAAGCGCTGAGACGAGCAGCGAGTTTTGCTACAGCCTCATCGAGATTTTCAGAGGACACCACTTGATTGACCAGATTTAAATCTGCCATGTCTTGTGCGTTGATTTTATCTCCAAGCATCACAAGCTCAGTCGTCTTAGCGGGACCGACTAACTGATTTAATAAATAGATGCCCCCTGCATCTGGTACAAGCCCGATATGTACAAATGCTTGCACAAATTTTGCATTGTCTGCAGTAATGCGAAAATCACAGGTCAATGCTAAGTTCATACCTGCGCCTGCGACGGCGCCCTCGAGTTTAGCAATGATCGGCTTATGAATATGACGTAGTTTTAAACTGACTTCTCCTGCGCCATCTACCATGCCTTTTAGCTTGTTAGAGATGATCTCTTTATCGATACCTTCAGATAGCATTTCCTTGATATCGCCACCGCTTGAAAAGTTACCACCTGCTCCCTGTAGAACAATTACTCGCACCTGAGCATCAGCTTCCGCCTGATCTAGTGCTTCTAATACGTCAACCTTTAATGCTGTGCTGAACGCATTTAGGCTCTTTGGATCGTTCAGGGTAATGGTTGCGATGTGGTTTTCGCATTGATACTCAACTAGAGATTGTGACATCTTGAATTTCCTTATTTAAAATGGCTGGTAATGTTAACGTGATAGCCCATCGACGCTCTATCCAAAATAGAAAGCAATTGATTCAAAGTCTAATATACTGATATATAGTTAATAGACTGGTTGCTATAGCAGTTTGTAATGCTTATCAAAGCAAGTTTGTTCGGTATGGAATAGACACGTTTTTTAGAGATTTAGTTCCTTCATCTTACCGTAAAAAACACTAATTTGTAGGCGGATAAAGCGACTGTTCCGTTGAGTGATTTTGCTTATCTAGATCAGCCCTGAATCTTCAAACACTTCCCGTTATACGATATCAATAAGTGACGAGAGTTAAGTGAGAATAAAAAGGCCGTTATCACTAGATGGATAACGGCTTTTTTTATGGCGTCAGTTTGGTTTTGAGGTTGTATTAGCTCACTCTCGGGTACCGTATTCACGGTTATTATCATTGATCGTGCCAAAAAACTCAGCCCGATTGACGATTTCAGTTGCCCAAGCGCGGTGCGTGGCCGGCTCGAGCATAGTGTTGTTGTATTTAAATACGGCTTTCGCTTGGCTGTGAAGTATCGCTTCTGCTTCATCTAAAGTGCTGAGAGGCACGCAATATGCCTGCTGTACTAATGCGATTTGGCTGGGATGAATGACTGTTTTTCCGACCAATCCTAAATTGACATCACGTGTTAACTCTTGCATAAACAGTGTTGGCTGATCTAAATACTCAAACACGGGCGCGGTCAGATAAAACCCGTGTGGTACAAAACACCCCAGAAGCTGATAGATAAGATTGCCAATAGGCGTGTCGTAGACGATGCTATTCTTAGGACGACGCAAGCGCAGTGCGGCAAACAGGTCGTTACCACCGATGCGAAGGGCAAAAATGGGCTGACTAAAGGCTTCTTTGAAACCAATGGCCAATTCCTGGTTGTGTTGCTGATCAAATAGCGCGGCTGTTTCTAGTGTAGGCATCAACAATTGATCGTGACTTAAGTTTTGGCAGCCCATTCGCCAATCAGATAAGCTATACATATCGATTTTTGGTAGTACAAAACCGTCGATAAGGTCGATGTGGGTGAAGTCTGCTAGCTGTTGTAACATGGCTGGATTGCGCGGTCGCACAAAGACTAAAGGGCGGGTGGGATGTTGTGCCTTGGTGTTTGCTACTATGGAAGGCTGGTTGATCGTATCGACATGTTCGGCCCAAGTATTGAGCAATGTTTGTAATCGCTCTAATGCTAGATCAACATCGCTATGACTGACGGCATCTTCCAAACAAATTATAATGCTATCAATCAATGGCAGCTTATTACGGCTGATCACTTGCCAAATATCTTGCCTTGTAGCAGGCATATATAGGCTAGCTCCTAGTTGATAGGGGTGATGGGTGTGAGGCTTGACCATTGCATGACGTTCAGTGATTCTATGCGTGTAAGATTGGCTATCAGAATAAAGGCTTGATTGTTTTTTTGGCATATCGGACATAGTGGGTATCGTTATAGTTATGAATGAAAAGCTACAGAAATTTTATCATCGTCATCGTCGTACTCGAAACAAAAACTAGAAACACAAAACAGTACTTAACAGTCGTTTTAACTGCGTTGTTTGATAAGCGTGATGGCTTGATAAGGAAGTATTTTATCACCTAATATACTGATATTGATATCACGCTCACTGCATAAATGTCGCAATAATACAGTATCAGGGTGGTCTGCGGTGGCAAGTAGGATGCGCTCTGGGTCTCGGCGTAATATCGCTCGGGTTGCCTCTGCAATTGTCGGCTTAATACGATTGCGGTTGACGATATCGTAATCCGATGCGATTTGATGGATCAGGTCTGCTGTCTGATAACGAGGATGCTTGAACCTTGGCAAAGATTGTAAAGGTACTGTGAGTGTTTGGCGTACGGCATCGATACGATCGATAAATGCTAAGCTGTGATCCACTTCAACCAAATTATCATAAAACACACTACGATGTAGTCCTGCCTGTGGAGTGGAATATAGGCTACGAGAAATCAGTCCAGAGACGGTACTGTTTAATAGACCCGACGGAATCAACCAATCTTCCGAACTCGCTGATAGCCATGCCACGCCAGCAGGATCTGCTAGCGTAAGTAGTGGTATTACGTCTTCTCCTTGATGGAAAATGTTAGCAAAATTTGGATGATGACGGTCGCTGAAGACATCTAAGCTACGTGCCAGCTCTTGGTAAATTGCACCTTTACCTGTCCAACCATCGACGAATACGATCGGGCTGTTTGGGTGTGCATTTAATACCATTTGCAATGCTACCGAATCTAGCCCGCGATCTCGAATGATGCTAACTCCATAATGTACACTGGGTAACGAGTAGCTCGTATTTGTATCGGCTAACGCTCGTTGCAACAATACCCCAATTGGCAAACCTGCTCGTACTAGGCTGACTAGGACTAATGGCTGCTCATTATCAACTGTTTTTTGAAAGGTTTGGTGTAGTGTATAGGCTAGGTGGGCGATATCGGTTGCAGTTCTGGTTGTACCTTGCTCCAACGCTTGTTGATAGAGTCGCTCATGCATGGTCGTTGGTGCTTGCTCGATAGTTAGCATGTCTGAGTAGTGACGCTGACCGCTTTGAATGAGTGCTTCTTTTTGGCTGACGGGCACATCAGCGACCTTTTGTTTGTCGATGATATCTAGTAGCACGGTCACATCGCTGGCAAGATAGCTGCCGGAACCATATGAATCTGGAGTTTGGAGTCTAGCGTTGGTCATAGAAATTCTTTACTCCTAAAGTCGTCTTTTATTATGTTTAGTAAGGTTGTTCAGTCACTATTCTGAATGATAGCGTTAATACATTGCGCAATCATACTCAGTCAATGAGCAACCAAATACTGATATTCACTGCTAATCAGTTGAGCTTTCTGCAATGAAGGGCCACGTAATTAAGAGCCACGTAATTAAGAGCTGCTTAATCAAGAACAAAGAAGTTGATAGCTGGCCACTTAATTGATTATTGACCGTTAATTACTGAACATTGATTGCTGAACATCGGTGGTTAGCACTAAAGAGAACTGAGATTATCGTGGAGTTGCCCGTGATTGGGTGTACCGTACCAATCCAGTAATTGTAAAAACGGCAGATCTGCTAGGCTGTCACCGAAGCCAAAACTAGGGCGTTGGTCGTCTAAGTGATTCTCCAATAAAAATTGTACCGCATGTCGCTTGTGAACGGCATGAGGCAATATCGCAAGATTATTGGCATTGACGTGTACATAAAAGTCTCGGTCAAAATCACGTATTAACTTTGGTAACTGTTCTGCTAACTCAACCAGTGCCTGATGATTTTTTTTGGCGTGTTTGATCGCCAGATAAATAATCAACGTTTCCTTTTCAGCGCCTTTATGATTGAAATGCTTATGAAAGCCATCGGTATGAGCTGTGAATATGAGTTGGCTGCTATCGTTTTGACTGTGATTGGCAAATAGTTGGCTCAGTTGGTTCAGTTTATCTTGTAATGGTGCAAGCGCAATGTGCATGTGTTGCTGCCAGGTATTCAACAGCTCACCATCTGGCGTTAGAATGATCGCTCCGTGCGTTAAAACCTGCCAACTGTCAAAAGGCAGTTTAACACGCTGGACTTCGCTGCGGTCACGCGCGGTCACAGCGATTAACTCTGTGCTACTGAGCAGCCAATTAAACAACGACGATTGCCGCTGACTCATAAAGCTTAACGGCTCGCCTTGCTTGTTGACTGTAGCATACACTAGGTTTGCAGATTCGGCAGTTGGCAGGTTCCATGCATCGATTTTGCGCTGGGTCTGAAAAAGCGTATCGTCTAAATCCATGAGTGCATAGGGTTTGATAAGGTCTGGCGTGGCTTGGAACAAGGTGGCAGTCATAAAAGTGTCCATAGATAATAATTGTGGAAGTCAGAGGGCGATTTAAATTTTTGGACTGACCACCAGTACATTATCCAAATCTTGCCACAGCTCATCAACACTATCAGGTGATGTTTCGATACACAGCACGATCAAGTCCCAATCGTTAGGCTCGACGTTATAGACAAAATTGGTCATACCGAGCCCATAATGGTCATTAAAGCTGAGCATTGTTTTGACCACACCGCCAAGTGCAATCGGAGAGCGTGTCAATGCGCTGAAATTAACGGTGTGAGTGGCATCATTGCTGCTGATATTGTTTTCGAGCCATTCCGCAAGTAAAAAAGGTAACCAAACAAACTCATTGCTACCTAAGACCAAAATACGCTGTGGCAGCTGCGCCTTATCAAACCCTTTTAGCTCACTAAAATTGCTAAAAGCCGTTTGAAACCTTGCCAGATGATCAGCAAACCCATCGACGCTATCTAATGTTGGAAAACGTCCCCAATTACCTGAGTCGCCTAACGACTGAGAGCCAGCTTCTGTCGTATCTACTGATGGCATAATAATCGGCTCGGGATTGGCTGCCTCTGTCCATTGCCAAGTCCCAGATAGTAAATGATGACGATAAAAGTCAATATTTGGTAAGTGCTGAGCGATTGTGTCGTCTGCTTCCTGATTTTGTCCTAGAGACCAATCCACCAAAGTGGTGAGGTGGACTTGCTCCAATTGAGTGAGTCCGGCGTGACGTAGTGCTGTGACCACATTGACGCAAGTATTGCCCGTTGATGCCTCGTCATCGACCATAATGAGCGTTTTGCAGGCGAGTAATTGCGCTTGTGTTTTGCTATCAGCGCTTTGATAAATCAAGTGCTGGCTGGCGTGACTGTGATCTTCACTAAAAGTAGTCAATAGCATGTCGCTGTCGTCATCGCTGTGCTGTGCATGACGAGTGGAGTTTAATAATAAAGCGTTGGGATAGCGTGTTTGTAGCGCTTGATGGACGCCTGCTGACAATCCTACGGCAGTTTCTGCCATGCCAACGACCAAGATGGGCTCTGATAGGTTGCTAGGGATTAAGTTTGCCAAGTTCGTAAAAGCTTGGCGCATGGTACTTGGCGCTACCGGTATATGACGCCCTAAAACCTTCGAAACGAATAAAAATGCACGCTTGGGGTTGATACGTTGGGCAAATCCCAGTAAGTCTTCTAATTGATAGTTTTCAGTTGTGATATTTTGGTCTGTCGCAAGATTGGTTTGGTAAGTTAGATCAAGCGTGCCACGAGGTAGCTCGATGGTGCTGCACTGCTGCTTGGGCATTTATATTCCTCTTTATTATTATTGATTAGGGTGTGTCCTCACTCTGAACAGTGGCCTTTAAGTGAGCTGAAAATGGTTAAATACTTGCCAAACTGTGTCAAATAGCTGACTAGGGCATGTTTGATTATTTAGTCGTGGCACTGACAGAGCGTATATTTAGACGATTTGAAGATAAAAAGAGTCAGTATTGTCATTCTATATGTCATCTAACTTTCTATATGCTACCCACCTTTCTATATGTTACCCACCTTTATCGTCCATTTTTTAGTGCTATTTTAGCAGTTGTCAACCCGCTATGGTTTCTTCAACGCGTACACTGGTAGTAATGGCACGTATTTGGCAGGGTGAAATTTTATGAGTGGAGTCTTTTAAGGTGGGTTTGTCTGTAAATCCCAACCAGTATGCAAAACCAACTTGCGTTAAATCTAGTCCACTATGAGCGGTATAACCAATGCCACCTGAGGGTCGACTGTTGATCTCTAGGACACGATGTTGACCCTCATCATCTGCTTTGGTTTGGACACTGACGATACCATCACAGCCGAAAGCTTTGATCAGTGGAATCACGACATCCATAACGGGTTGCTCGTAACCGATATGCTGGATTTTTCCTGTTTTATGGCGAGTGACGGCAGCCAGTACTTCACCATATTCACATAACACATCGATGGAGTACTCTTGTCCTGATAGGTAAGGCATTAGCAACATAGGAATAGGGCGATCATGCACCATCTGGCTATTTTTATAGGCGTTAATGAACTGTTTATAATGAATTTTTTTGGCAGTAGTAAAGTATAAATGCTCAAAGTCATCGTACTGATCCTGTGTGGCTTTTCCTGTATCCAGCCGCCAAAACCCCTGTGCAAAAATACCAGTGACAGGTTTGACGCACAATGGTTGATGACCATGCTTATCTAGTAAGCTTTCAAGATCCTCGATATTGTCAAAACGCCAGGCCTCTGCCACAGGAATATCATGTGCGTGACAGTGTTTCATGAAAGAGAATTTATCTTCAATGGATTGTAATGCGGCGACGCTAGTGGCTCCAGTTAAAAGGCGAATACCAGCCGCCTCAAATTTTTTGCGATGCATTTCATAATCGATACCATTACGACCAGTCAATAGCACTTTAGCTTGACGTTTTTGTGCTTGTTCTAGTACAAACTGCCAGCGAGGCACAGTAGGTTCAATGACTGCTTGCTCATCTTTTTTCGTAGCAGGTTCAAGAGGCTCACGAAAGACCACGTCAGCAAACTCAAAAATTTCAGGTCTGTCATGACGGTGTGAGGCAATGATGCCAAAGGGCTGCTGTGATTGAATTTTTAGAGATTGTAAACTGACCAACATATCGCGCTGGCTGGATTGACCTTCTGCCAGCCAAACGCAAGCTGCTATTAGTGTGGAATGATGACTGTCGTTAGAAGGTGTGTCCATAATTTTCTCAGCAATGGTGTTGGTGTTAGTTTGTAAATCACTAGGTACTACTATACTGAAGTCGTTATCTATGACGCCATCTATTATAAACAGCTGGCAGAAATTTAACTCATTTTTCTCACTATTTTCAAAATGAGGACACGCTCTAATAGTCTTACAGTATCCATGCTAATATATGGTCATAGTCAAAGCAGCAAACCAAGTGATTTTACTAATAATTAAAAGGACATATCATGAGCCAGTCTCAAACATTGGTGGCAGGTGCCAATGCGCCACTACCGGCAGATAATATCAGTATTCGTATCTTAAGCCAAAATGCGATTGATTGCGCTGCTTATCGTCTGACTACTGACGGTAAGGTACGGGGTGATGGTGACATGATTTTTTATGGTCAGACACGTAGCGATGACGGTAGTGTGAGCTTTCGCGGTCATGATAGTGATGGTTTTTTCGATATAAATTTACCAGCACAGCCAGCAAACATTGATAAGATAGCGTTGGCTTTTTCTAGCGCACAAACCCTCGAGCAGTTGGGTGATGTGGATGTTCAGGTACTGCAAGGCAGTCAAATATTGATGACTTGTCAGCTTAGCAGTGCCGGACGTCACGAAAAAGCTATTATTTTAGCTGAGTGTTATCGTCGTCAAGGCAGTTGGAAGTTCCGTTTTATCGCACAGGGCTTCAATGGTGGTCTTAAACCATTATCCGAGCATTTTGGGGTTGAGATTGCGGATGAGCCACCAGTACAGCAAAATATCAATACGCAAAAAGCAGGTCGCTCGTCTCAGGCAGCCACTCCGCCACCGATACCAAGCAGCCCTTCAGTAAATTTAAACAAAGTCACTCTAACCAAGAACCAGTCGAGCATCAATCTAAAGAAGCGTGATGATTTTGGCAAAATTTCAGTAAATCTAGATTGGAATAAAGGTCCAAATATTGATCAGAAAGCTCCTAAAAAAGGATTGCTAGGTGATTTGTTTAAGCAGCATAAATCTGGTGGTATCGACTTGGATGTAGGCGCTATGATACATCTAAAAAATGGTGAAAGAACGCTGATACAAGCATTAGGTGATCGTTTTGGTAGCTTGCAATCAGCACCCTATGTCTGCTTGCGTGCTGATGATAGGACAGGGCAGATGAGTGGTGGTGAGTGGCTCGATATCAATGGTCAGCAGTGGTCACAGATTGAAGAGGTATTTATTTTTGCCTTTATTTACGAAGGTGCGCCGAACTGGGCAAAAACTGATGGGGTAGTGACCATTCATGCGCCAGACCAACCACCGATTGAAACGCGTTTGACAGAGGGAACAGGTAATTTACCGATGTGTGCGATTGCCCGTTTGGTCAATCAACAAGGTAGTATCAATGTCGAGCGTATCAACCAGTACTTCAAAGGCCATCAAGACATGGACAAAGCCTTTAACTGGGGCTTTAGTTGGAAGCGTGGTCGTAAGTAACTGGCCAAACAATCAGCCCGTCTATTGCTAATAGACGGGCTGATTTTATCAAATGTTCAATAGATGGGACGATTACGCATGCGGTTTAATAGCAGGCATTAGATCGTGGAAAGTACGACCTGAAGCAATTTCGCCAATGGCATGCATTTTCCATTCGTTATTATGGCGATAGACCTTTGCCATCACCATGGCAGTATGTCCGCCTTGCGCTGATAAGTTATAGCGTGCAACTTCAGCGTTGTTATTGGCATTGACGATACGACAAAATGCGTTTTCGACGGTTTCGAAGGTTTGACCAGTGAAGCTATTTACCGTAAACACCAATGATACTACGTTTGCTGGCACTTTTGCGAGATCAACGTTGATGACTTCATCGTCACCATCGCCATCACCAGTGCGATTATCACCAGTATGCACGATGCTGCCATCTTTGGATTTTAGCTGACTAAACCAAATTGCATCGACTGCTTCTTTATTGCTGTCAAACATAATGCAAGAAGCGTCGAGATCGATTGAGTCACCGCCACCACCAGTGCCACCGCCGAATAATTTGCCTAAGAAACCGCCTTTCTTCTCTTGCGGTCCTTGTGCCACGTCCCAACCTAGTCCTAATTTTACTTGTGTTAGCTCACCACCAGCTTCTTTACTGAGGGAGATTTTTTGACCTTTTTGTAAACTAACTGCCATAATAAATTCCTTTTACCAATAACAAAAAGTATGAGTAGCTGTGTCAAGAGTAATTGCCTCAAAAAGAGGCGTGCTCATCCATTGTTTCTTGCTACTCTAGTTTTTGTGAGTGGTGTGATAATAGTTGTGAGTAGAGTGCTTAAATGTTTGGTTGTGATTTTCAGTTATAAGATATTATCTAAGAAGCCGCCGCCACCACCGCGACCGCCTGAGTTACTACCCAGAACGCTTTGTATCCAGCCTTGATAGCTGTCACGATTGCGAGAGCATATGATAACTTTGCCACTTCCAGAGAAGTTCAAGACCATGCCTTCGCCACTGGTAACAGAGTTGATAATATTGCTCATGATACCTTTTTTCTTACTGGTTGAGACGGACAGTTTATATTCCAAATTTGAATCCCAGCAGACCACGTGACCATTATCAATGATAACGTCCTTGTCTGGTGTAACCTCAATCTCAAATAAAGACCCAAAACCTGATACGACGACTTGCCCTTTGCCTTGGGTTTGCATGACCATAAAGCCGCCTGTATCGCCGAATACAGCTCCGCCAAGATTACGCTGGATATTGGCCCGAATGTCGACACCAGTCTGTGCGGCGACAAATGCGCCATCGCTCAAAGTGTATTGCTGACTACCAACATCAATGATTTGCATGTCGCCATCTAAAGTCGGTGCGAGCAAGCAGTCACCTTCACCATTGACCGCTTCAATTTCCTGCTGAAATAACGATTCATCATTAGCAAAACGGCGCATCAAGGACTGCATAAAGCCACCTTGTAGCTTGCCTTTAAGCTCAAGATTAGATTCCATCATGACCATTGCGTTGGCTTCACAATAGATAGAATCGCCTTTTTGTAAATTGCAGTGCAAAAAAGGCTCAATGGAACCAATTAAGCTGAATGTAGAGGCCATGGGTTCAAATCCTTACATTAGGTACATTAATATAGTAGGTGTTTTTAGGTGATCTAATCGCAGGTGTCGTTTGCAAATTGTAATATTCACAATTTTAGTTGGCCAAGTAGTGTTATGTCTTCTGATTGACTTACTCGTGAATATTTAACACACCATAAACATAAAGCCATCAAATGCTTTAAACAGGCACACTTGATGGCTTCATTGCTATCGTAGTCAGGTTTTGACGGCGATATTTGCTAGGGTAAACGAGCTACGCTTTTAGCGTTAAACACTGATACTAGTTAAACATTGACACCATAAGAGGCTGCTAACGGTCCGAGACCACCACTAAAGCCTTGACCTACGGCACGGAATTTCCAGTCACCGTTATGACGATATAACTCGCCAAAGATCATCGCAGTTTCTGTACTACCGTCTTCTGATAGGTCGTAACGAGCGATTTCAGATTGACCGCTATCGTTAACGACACGGATGTACGCATCACCCACTTGACCGAAGTTTTGGTTGCGTGCTTGACCTTCATAGATAATCGCGCAAACAGCTACTTTGCTGACGTCAGCTGGGATATTGGTAAGGTTGATTTTGATTTTTTCGTCATCGCCATCGCCTTCGCCAGTACGGTTATCGCCTGTGTGCTCAACGGCGCCATTATCTGACTTTAGGTTATTAAAGAAAATAAAATCTTGGTCGTTACGGACTTTACCTGCTTCATTAATCAAAAAGCCAATCGCATCTAAGTCAAACTCTTGACCGTCGGTGGCACGTGGATCCCAGCCAAGACCGACAGTGATATTGGTTAAACCTGGCGCTTCTTTTGATAAGTTTACGTTGCCGCCTTTTGTTAAGCTAATAGCCATATATATATCCTTTGGATTAATAATTAAGTGGATTTAATAATAGAAAAAATTAAAGATGGTACAGTGGTACATACGAGTGCGTAAAATATAGACAGATGCATCTGTACGTCACGCCCTGCATATTGTTACGTTCAACTATACTAAGCGTTTGCTTACTAAGCAAGGCGTATTTTGTGCATGGGCGATATGGTTACTAAGAGACATAATAGTCCTGTATCTCTGAGACTTTTTAACACGCATGACAACAGTAGTTAAGATATTGTTATCAAAGAAGACTAGGATAATGATAGCGATAGATAAATTAAACATTGGACTTAATTTCCAAGTAGTGCACAAAAGCAATGACTCAACACGCTGGAAGTCATTGTCCAAATATAAAAAAGGTTGTGCCACTATGTCAGGCACAACCTTTTTTAACGCACTTTACGACTGAGAGGTGATACTTGCCACTATTATCATTTTTAAAATGAGAAAACACCTTAATAAACAGCAATTTATTGATAGGTTGCAGCGTTAATTAATCGATTTTGCTTCTTGTTTTCGATAATTTAATGATGCCACAAATGCCCAGCCGATAAAGGCGATACCGATGAGACCGGTAATCAGTTCTGGAACGTGGAATTTCACAGACAGCAGCATGATTGTTGCCAATGCACCGATGGCATAATGCGCGCCATGCTCCAGATAGACAAACTCGTCAAGTGTGCCTTTATCTACTAAAAATATGGTCATAGAACGTACAAACATAGCGCCAATGGCAAGACCTAGCATAATGACAATCACGTCGTTGGTAATCGCAAATGCGCCAATCACACCGTCGAAACTGAAAGAAGCATCAAGAACTTCTAGGTATAAGAAACCGATGATACCGCCTTTCATGATGGCACTTGTCGCTTCTGCTCCTGATCCGTTTTCTCCGTTCTCTAAGTCTTCTTCAAGATCACCTTCCAGCATACCCGATACCACCTGCACGCCAAGGTACACTAGAATACCCCATACACCGGCAATCAGCACAGCAGCTGACTGATCCGCATTGGCCCAAGATACAGCAATCATCAGGGCGATTAAGGCGACGAATACGCTCATGGCGTCGACTTTGCCTAGCTTAGCCAGACGACTCTCTAACCAGTTAAACCAATGAACCTCTTTATCATCGAAGATAAAGTTTAAGAATACCAATAGTAAGAAAATACCACCAAATGCCGAGATTTCAGTATGGTGTGCCATCAGTCTGGCGGAGTATTCATCAGGATTATATAGCGCCAAATTGATGACTTCCATCATGCCAAGATCAGCGGTAACTGCGACGATGACGATTGGAAATACAAGACGCATGCCAAAGACAGCGATTAAAATACCAATCGTTAAAAATATCATTTTCCAAAACTCGTCCCAGCCTTTGAGGACTGAGGCGTTGACCACCGCGTTATCGAAGGATAACGAGATTTCCATGACTGCCAAAATAGCAGTGATAGATAAGGTAGCTATCAAGCCACTAATACCGCCATGTGAATATCCCCACCAAGCAGCTATCAAGAGCGCAATGGCTGTAAATATAAAGTCTAAATAAAAATGTCTCATGACACATCCTGTCTGGTTGCGTAACGCTAAGGTCGGTCTGTTACTATCATCAATAAATCATAGACACAAACAACAAAAAGAAGTGGTTAAGGCTAACCACTTCTTTGTGAATAATTTAAAATAAAAGATATAGCAATATTGGAATCTTAGCTACCGAAAAATTGTGACTATTTTGCAAAAAGCTGCAAACATAAATACGATCATCAAGTGATGAAAACAATAACCATGCATAAAGTGTGAATGCTTGCTTTATGTATGGACATGTCAGTATTTATACACTGCATCATTGGTATTAGATATCGACACCATATTGATGACACATTGCTTGTAGACCGCCTGAATAGCCTTGACCCACAGCACGGAATTTCCACTCGCCATTATGTCGATATACCTCACCAAACACCATGGCTGTTTCTACTGAGTAGTCTTCTGCCAGATCAAAACGGACGACTTCGGTACCTGTTTCTTCGTTTACAACGCGGATGAAGGCGTTAGCGACTTGTCCAAAATTTTGGTTACGAGTGGCTGCATCATGAATGGTGACTGTTACGACAACTTTGTCCACATCAGCAGGCACTTGGGTTAGGTTAACTTTGATGAGCTCGTCATCGCCATCACCCTCTCCGGTGCGGTTGTCGCCCGTGTGCTCTACCGAGCCGTTGTCAGACTTGAGCTGATTGTAGAAAATAAAATCGTGGTCGCCGCGTACTTTGCCCGCAGTGCTCAATAGGAACACACTGGCGTCAAGATCAAACTCAGCACCGGAAGTAGCACGCTCGTCCCAACCGAGACCGATAAGTAGCTTGGTTAAGTTTGGATCCGTTTTGGTAAGGGATAGATTACCGCCTTTATTGAGTGATAAAGCCATGAAAGAGTCCTTATTATTGGAGTAGGGAGGATTTGATACCAATCGCAAATATGGTTTGCTGTGACAAGCACTTTAGTCGTCTAGAAACCAAAGATAGTATTTATACTTGTTTTGTTTGTTCTTTAAATTGATGGCGATGGTATTGATGTAAGAGTAATGGTGATAACAGCGATAGTAGGATTGAAATGAAAATACTTTAACTCAGATGCTCTGACTAAGCTACTTTCCGAGATGCTTTGACCAAGATATTTTTTGAAATACCTTAAGGTAACAGTGTCGCTGTCTTTCTATCATAGCAATAAAAAATGACCCAATCAAAGATGGTTGGGTCATTTGTGTATTTAAGGCGATTTTGAGTCTATTGGTTCTCTATAAAATTAGTGCTTTATAAAAAATATGGGTACCAATATCTAAGATTGAGTGTAAATTAATTGCCATATTTATAGAGGGTAAAGAA
>NZ_JAKDUI010000038.1 GCF_030457785.1 Psychrobacter sp.
TGATGGTTTTTATATACGTCATATTATTGAATTTAAATGATTTATAGGGATAGCCAATCACGTGGTTTTAAGTAGAAATTGGTTAGTTCAAACTCAGGTGTGCCCTCAGTTGGTTCAAAACGATAGTGCCAACTGGCCAGTGGCGGCATGCTAACGAGGATAGACTCAATACGCCCGTTGCTTTGTAATCCGAATAAAGTGCCACGATCATAGACGAGGTTATACTCAACATAACGCCCACGGCGGTATAGTTGAAACTGGCGCTGCTGGTCGGTATAAGGGGTGTCTTTGCGCTGTTCAAAAATTGGCAGGATTCCATCAAGATAGCCATTGCCCACAGCTTTCATAAAATCAAAACAGGTCTCAAAATCCCAGCCGCGGCTTTCAGTGTTGACGTCGTCATAAAACAAGCCACCGATGCCACGCTGCTCATCACGATGCCGCAAATGAAAGTATTCGTCACACCATTGCTTAAAATCAGGATAGACGCTGTCGCCAAAGGGCGCGCTGAGGTCATGGCAGACCTGATGCCAGTGCACACAGTCAGCTAGGACGGGATAAAACGGTGTCAAATCAAAACCACCACCAAACCACCAGATAGGATCTTCACCTTCTGCTTCGGCGACGAACAAACGCACATTGGCATGACTGGTAGGGACATTGGGGTTCTTAGGGTGTACGACCAGCGATACGCCCATCGCCTGTGCCTTACGGCCAGCGATATTGGGATGGCGTGCAGTCGCAGAAGCTGGTAGGTTGCGAACATGGATATGGCTAAACATCACGCCGGCTTTTTCAATGACTTGACCATCGGCGAGTACGCACGAGCGACCACCGCCGCCTTCAGGGCGCTCCCAATCATCAGGAACGAACTTAGCATCACCGCCGCCGTCTCGCTCTTGCGCTTCGAACGCTTGGCAAATGCGAGCTTGCAAATCAACTAAGAACTCACGTACTCGGGCGATATCGTTATCGGTTGGCGTCGTGATCGAATCTGGTAGGTTTGTCTTATTATCTATATTAGAAGTCGTCATAAAAGTCTATTTATTCAGGTGTATGGCGGTATTGAAGTCTTTGTCTAGCAGGTGGCCCATGCGGTCTCGTTTAGTGGCGAGGTATTCAGCGTTCTGCTCGTTCACGCCCACCAGCAATGGTACACGTTCTACGACATCAATGCCGTGCTCTGTCAGATAGGCAACCTTGTCTGGGTTGTTGGTGATGAGCCTGACCGCGTCGACACCGACGTGAGCGAGCATAGGTCCACACATATCATAGATACGTGCATCGGCAGGTAAGCCTAACATGAGGTTAGCATCCAACGTATCATGGCCTTGATCTTGGAGAGCATAGGCGCGAATTTTATTGGTCAGACCGATACCTCGGCCTTCTTGGCGCAAGTATAAAATAGCACCAACGCCTGCTTCTTGTATTGCTTGCATGGCTGTATTAAGCTGCGGGCCGCAGTCGCATTTCAATGAGCTGAAGGCATCGCCAGTGAGGCATTCAGAGTGAATACGAACCAAAGGAGCTGGCTGCTGCTTTGGCGAGGTTTCATTGTGATCGGCCACAGACAGACCAACGGTCAGCATCACATGCTCTTGGCCTTCGTTGTTTTCAAAGACATGAATATCAAACTCGCCGTGACGAGTTGGTAGTGTGGCGCTAGTAATAAATTGATATGACATTAAAGTCCTGCATGAGCCGATAGTAGAGTCTGTGATAGCAGTATAGACGGTTCACTAACGTGCGTGCTGATAGTGTTGATGATAAATACACACAAAGTTCACAGTCTACGCACGATGATTAAAGCGACCGTTAAAAAAAAATGCTATTATGCCATACTATTTTGACGGATACAGTGACAAGTATTTACCCTTACATTACTATGTCGTCACGAACACTTGGTATTGATGCAAAATAATAAGGCATAATACCCACCCTTAGCATAGCATCGCTGTCTATTAATAAATTGTGACGGTGTGTTTGTTATTAGACGCTACGTAGTGATATACGTCGGTGTTGTATGAGTAATTATATGGTCAGTTACATCAATAATGATGTAGATATTATTGACGTCGCTTAATTATGGTTATCTTTATATTCTAGAGCACGTTTTGTCAGCAGATTGGTAGGTATCTTAGGTTTATGCAGCAGTCACCTCATTCCCCACAGTCTCAGTCCGTATCTGCGCCAGCCATCAAGCCAGCTGCTCAGTTGTCGACTTTACAGCAGACTTATGCTGTGATTCCACGTGTGCGTCCGGACACGCCGTTGCTTGATTCCATCGATGAACCATCCGAACTAAATACGTTTACAACTGCCCAGCTCATTACTTTGGTGGATGAGTTAAGGCTTTTTCTGTTGTACTCTGCTGGTCAAAGTGGCGGGCACTTTGGTGCCAATTTGGGCGTGGTTGAATTGACCATTGCGCTGCATTATTTGCTAGATACGCCTCAAGATCAAATCGTTTGGGATGTTGGACATCAAGCCTATGCCCATAAAGTGCTGACTGGGCGTCGTGAACAGCTGGGCACGATTAGGTCAAAATCAGGCCTGACGGCTTTTCCTGAGCGTGCAGAGTCTGCCTACGACACTTTTGGTGTCGGGCATTCATCGACGTCTATTTCAGCTGGTTTGGGTATGAGTTTGGCGCTGCGTTATCAGGGCCGTGAGCAGACTGTCGCTTGTATCATTGGTGATGGTGCGATGACAGGTGGCATGGCGTTTGAAGCTATGAATGACGCGGTGCAGCAAGATGCTGACCTATTGGTGATTTTAAATGACAACGATATGTCGATATCTTGTTCTATCGGGGGATTTTCACAGCATTTAGCGATGCTGTGGGAGTCGGGATATCAGGTTGATATTTCTGATTCTGGAGAGCCAGTATTATGCCAGCGTCCTGATATGCAAGGCTTTGATCGCCGTAAGCGCCATAAAGAAATGCGCGATGTGCCGCAATTAGAAGACAACTTGTTTAAAGCGATTGGCTTCGCTTATTTTGGTCCGTTTGATGGGCATAATATCCCAGAGCTTCTGCGAGTATTGTCACTTGCCAAGCAGGTTTCAGGTCCAGTTTTGGTTCATATTTACACCACGAAAGGTAAAGGCTTTGCCCCAGCAGAGTCCGATCCGGTCGGCTATCATTCCATCAGTAAGTTACCCGTCGAGCTTGCAAGCAAAGCTCAAGCGCCTGCCTCGGAAAAGCCACAACCGACAGTGAAATACTCGCAGGTATTTGGTCAGTTTTTATGTGACAAGGCTGCCGAAGACAACAAGCTGCTTGCTATCACGCCAGCCATGGAAGAAGGCTCGGGGATGACTGAGTTTGCTCGTCAATTTCCAGAGCGTTTCTTTGATGTGGCCATTGCTGAACAGCATGCAGTTACTCTGGCGGCTGGGATGGCGACGCAAGGCGTCAAACCTATTGTGGCGATCTATTCGACGTTTTTGCAACGTGGCTATGATCAACTGATTCATGACGTGGCTTTGCAGAACATTGATGTTTTATTTGCCATTGACCGTGCAGGCTTGGTGGGCGAAGATGGCGCCACGCATGCGGGCGTCTTTGATTTTGCCTTTTTACGTTGTGTGCCAAATATGGTGGTTGCAGCACCAAAAGATGAAAACGAGTGCTATCATTTGCTCAATACCTGCTATGAATACCAAGGCTGTACAGCAGTGCGCTATCCACGCGGTGCCGGTACAGGCGCAGCTATCGAAAAGCCCGCACAAAGCTATCGTATCGGCGAGGCTGCTGTCGAGTCAGTATTAGGCAGTGATGCAGCACCGATAAAGCTTGCATTATTAGCTTTTGGTACGATGGTCGCGACGGCTCAGCAAGCGGCAGAGGTCATTGCACTAAATCAAGCGGAGCATGAGTCTGAAGACAGTTGTCAAGTGCAAGTGGTCAATATGCGCTGGGTTAAGCCTCTAGACACTGAGCTGTTAGAAAGCCTATTGGCGCAAGGCATCACACATATTGCGACTATCGAAGAGCATGTGATTATGGGCGGTGCGGGCAGTGCGGTAAATGAATACCTACTTAATAATTCAGCTGCCTTTAAACACAGTCGTCCAGCTATTTGCAATATTGGTATCCCTGATCGATTTATCGCGCATGGCTCACAAGCTGAGCAATTGGCAGATTGCGGCTTGAATGTCGAAGGCGTAGTGGCACAGATTCAACAGTTATTGTCATAAGTGGCATTGTTGACAGACCTTATAAAGCTGAAATTTCTTTGACGGTGAATTTTTTAAATTGACGTGGTCAGTCTGCGAATAATAAAGCTCGACAGAAAGAACAAAGCCCGATAAAAAGAGCAAGGCTCGATAGATGGAGCTACCACCTGCTTAGCCGCAGGTGCTAATTTTTTTACAACTTGCGCAGCGTGTGACATCACCAATATATGTTAGATTGGCTTGATGAACCTTATGGTTTTGTCGTTTTATATCGAACAATTTTAGTGTGGGGTCTGTTAAATATTCGACAGATTCTAATACGTTTGTCGTTTTCAGAGCGTGTCTCAAGAGGCACGTTCTAAAAGTACGTTTTTAAATCGCGTAAATAAAGTGTGATGCGGCGGCTGTATGGCATGTTGTGGGCACAGATTTAGTCTTGTTATGGCTTATATTCATTCATCAAGTATTCATTCATCAAGTAAAAAGGTTGTTTATGGAACCCATGGTCGTCATCGCAGCGCGTGCTGCTGAAAAAGTCGGTAAAGAGATTTTGTATGCGCATCAAAACCGCCACAAAATCGAGTTAGATATTGAGTCGAAAGGGCTTGATGGATTGGTTACACGTATTGATCGTTTCAGTGAAGAGCTGACGATTGAGACGCTAAAAGCCAGCTACCCAGATCATTCGTTTTTAGGTGAAGAGTTTGGTATGCAAGAAGGTCGCGGCGAAGATGCCGATTGGTGCTGGATTATCGATCCGTTAGATGGCACCAAAAACTTCGTTCATGGGGTGCCTCAGTTCTGTGTCTCTATTGCTGTACAGTATAAAGGCGTCACCGAACACGGTGTGGTCTACGATCCAGTGCGCGATGAGATGTTCTCTGCTAGCCGTGGTAAAGGTGCTCGTCTAAACCAACGCCGTATTAGCGTCAGCGAACGTAAAACCATTGACGGTGGTTTATTTACCACAGGTCATCCTCTAGAGCGTAAGCGTGACGGTGAAGTGGTCTCTTATGCCAAAGAACATTTCGAAAGTCTGGTTAAGGTCTCTGAAGCAGGCGGTCAAGTTCGCCGTTTAGGCTCAGCAGCACTCGATTTGTGCTACGTGGCAGCGGGTCGCTTTGATGGCTACTTTGAAATGTCTATCAAGCCTTGGGATATTGCGGCGGGTGAGCTGATCGTCACCGAAGCACGTGGGGTTGTAGTCGACCATACTGGTGCGCATAACTCTATGAAATCGGGATCTATCTTTGCTTGTAACGTTAAATTGCTCAAGCCGTTGATGCAGACAGTAGTACCGATCTGGGGCGATGCGTTTTAAAGGTCATTGCGCTTAGCAGTCAGTTTTAGCGTAAAAACAAAAATCTGGTCCTGTTAAGGAGCCAGATTTTTTGTGTTTTTCTACCCCTTGGCATTAACCGTTATACCCAGAAATTCAAGTTCTTTACTGGTGGTTTCCAACAGTTGCAACTCATCTTCTATTAGCTGTATCATGTCTTGCACGTGTGGCAAGGCTTTGCTGCAAGCGGTAATACCAAACTCAATCTTATCCAAGTAACTGGCCAATGTGATGTTCATCGCTTGACCATTGAACACGATAGAAGCAGGGTACAGCGATTGTAGCCTTGCGCCATTCCAATACAACGGTTTTTTAGAGCCAGGAACGTTTGAAATAATCAGGTTAAATGCCTGCTTTTTCGGAAACAAGCCAGCCGCCAAATTGATACCCTGCCAAGCGTAGGAAATCAGACTGTAATTGATGACTTGTGCTTGGTTCATGCGGCGAAAGCGACGCTTGCCGTTGTTCATACTGCGATGGATCAGCTCTATTCTACGCAGTGGGTCATCCAAATGCGTACCCAAGTTGGCCAATACAAATGATAGCTGGTTGCCAGATATACTGTTGTCGGTACGCAGTGACATCGGTACAAAAGCAATCAAAGGCTTGCTAGGCAAGGCATCCATCGAAATCAGATAACGACGTAAAGCCCCTGCACAGACTGCGAGTACCACATCGTTCTTACTGGTATTTAGTCTTTCAGCGATGATATTAAAACGTTGTATATCATAAGACTGAGCTGCTATACGCCGTGATGTCGAGATACGTTTGTTCAAAATAGTCATCGGTGCGTCGAAAGTGCCAACAAAACCATCATCGCCATAGTTTTTGGCATTATCTAGCAGCTCTGTAAAGACAGGCTTGATGGTGGATACTTGCTCTTTCAAAATGTGCTTGATAGATCTTTTGGCAGGCTGAGTGGCATGGACTTGGGTGCGATGGCGCGCCATCAGCGACCAAACTGGCAGAGTCACGGGCTCGGTTGGTGATTGCGACAGTGATTTTTGTACCAAACGCATGGCGGCAACACCATCTACCAACGAATGATGTATTTTAAAGTACCAAGCAAAACGTTCAGGTCCGCCTTCAACTTCTGGTTCGATGCCTTCGATGACATGGCATTCCCATAAAGGCATGGCTCGGTCTAACAACCGCCCATGCTCTCTTGAGACATACATCAACAGCTCACGCACACGCCCCGGATTTGGTAATGCGACGTGGTGTAGGTGATGCTCAACATCAAAGTTCTTGTCTTTTTTCCAAAAAACGAGATTCTCTAGCACTTGATTAAAAGGAAAGCTTGGCGGTACATCAGAGTCTTGCATTTGTTTGACTAATTGATAGACAAAATCGCTCTCAGCATTTTCTGGAAGTTCAAATAAGAATAAACCGCCAACATGCATTGGCTGCTTACGCGACTCAAGAAGTAAGAACAACTGGTCGACGGCTGTAAGAAGTCGCATAATAAATCCTTTTATGGCGATAGATGATATTTTTAAACTATAGCTAACAGGTATTCAATGATACTTTTGTTTATTGTATGCTGGCTGTAGTTTTTAATTGGTATAGAGCGTGCTAGACAGCAGGTGGACGCATAGTGGAATCCGCCACGTGCTCTATACGTCTTATTGTTAAATGCTGTTTGTTAAATACTATTGGCGCCACAGACTACCTTGCTATCAGTCTATTGAAAGAAATAACCTGTCTGTGGTGAGCTGGCAGTGGCCATCTTGCGCATCGGCATACGACCTGCCAAAAATGCGGAGCGACCTGCCCAAATGGCATGCTTCATTGCATGTGCCATGACGACTGGGTTTTGAGCGTTAGCAATCGCTGAGTTCATCAACACACCATCGCAGCCAAGCTCCATCGCAACCGCTGCATCAGAGGCAGTGCCGACACCAGCATCGACCAATACCGGAACGTTGGCGTTTTCGATGATTAGGCTAAGCGTATGGCGGTTGAGCAATCCCAGACCAGAACCAATCAAGCTACCGAGCGGCATAATTGCCACGCAGCCCATGCTTTCTAACTCTTGAGCGACAATCGGATCGTCTGAGGTATATACCATGACTTCAAAACCATCATCAATCAACACTTTCGCCGCTTTTAAAGTTTCCATAATATTGGGGTAAAGGGTTTTTTCATCGCCCAAAACTTCAAGCTTCACGAGGTTATGCCCACCCAGTAGCTCGCGAGCCAGCTTACAAGTGCGAACAGCTGTTTCGGCATCAAAGCAGCCTGCCGTGTTGGGAAGAATGGTATATTTATCAGGAGAAATGACATCAAGAAGATTTGGCTCATCGCTATTTTGACCAATATTGGTACGGCGAATAGCGACGGTCACAATCTCTGCCTCTGAGGCGCCTATGGCCTCGCCAGTCTCTGTCATATCTTTATATTTGCCCGTACCAACCAGCAGTCGAGAAGAAAAAGTACGACTACCTACAGTAAAGGTATCTTGTAGAAGTGGCGTTGGGATAGTGGCACTGCTAGCGTTCTCTGACATAACTAAAAATCCTAATAACAAACGGGCGGTTAATAGACAAAAGATAAGATACAGTCTAATGATGTAATACGAGCATATGTAAAAATTGAGTGATTGCGCTGACTTCAAAGTGAAGGCTGATCGAGCGTGCTAGATAATGCGACCATAGCACTTTCAAACACTGTGATACTGGCAAACGTCACGGCATTGGCAAACACTAAAAGTCATAAATTCAGCAAGCGCCTGATAGTCAGACGATTCAAGCAATGGGATACACTATGAGCAACGAGGTCATACGCCGCGCTCATAAAATAATACTCGTTTAATACAAAATGTTATTATAACAAACTCATGCAGGTTTACAGGCAGTCTTTTTAGTTTGCCTAGGTACAAACCGTGTATCTGTTATGCTTCTATATTAACATCAGAGCGCTCACTCTGATGTTGACGTTATTTTTTATTTATTAGGTCGTCTCTATGATGCAACTGCCGTACAGTTTTGCAAAACGCCATCAGATTTTAGTCATACTTGCGATGGACCCTGAGCTGCCAGCGACTTTGGTATTGACCAAAGAAACACCGCTATCGGCCATTAACGAAGCGGTGCGTTTCTTACATCAGCAAGGCGTACGTGGTGTGCCAAATTATGACAGCGTCAGCACTGATGATTTTGAAAAACGGATGAACGCTGCTTATGCTGGCAATACAGGTGAGTCTCAGCATATTGCTGCAGGGCTTGAGGATCATCCTGATCTGGATAGTTTAGCTGATAGCGTGCCTGAGACCGAAGACTTAATGGATCAGCAGGATGATGCGCCTATTATTCGCCTGATTAATGCGCTGTTGTCGGAGGCGATACGTCTAAGTGCTTCAGATATTCACATCGAAACTTTTGAAAAGCGATTGGTGGTTCGTTTTCGGGTCGATGGAGAACTTAAGGAAATTATCACGCCAAAGCGTCAATTGGCGCCATTATTGGTATCTCGTATCAAAGTCATGGCCAAGCTGGATATCGCCGAAAAACGTATTCCACAAGATGGTCGTATCAGCTTAAGGTTGGCAGGACGAGAAGTCGATGTGCGGGTATCGACACTGCCGTCGAGCTTTGGTGAGCGCGTGGTAATGCGCCTGTTAGACAAACAAGCCGGTCGTTTAAATATGACTTATCTGGGTCTGTCTGACAATGACTATAGTGAGCTGAAGCGTTTAATTCATCGTCCGCACGGTATTATCTTAGTGACAGGTCCGACTGGCTCAGGGAAGACCACCACGCTTTATTCGGCATTGACCGATCTCAATGATCAAACCCGCAATATCCTGACTGCCGAAGATCCGATAGAGTTTCAGTTGGATGGCATCGGTCAGACGCAAGTGAATAACAAAGTAGATATGACTTTTGCTAAAAGCTTGCGTGCGATGTTGCGACAAGATCCCGATGTGGTCATGGTCGGTGAGATTCGTGACTTAGAGACGGCGGAAATCGCTGTGCAAGCCTCTTTGACAGGGCATTTGGTGCTGTCAACGTTGCACACCAACACTGCCATTGGTGCAGTTACACGCTTGCAAGACATGGGCGTTGAGCCATTCTTGCTGTCATCCTCACTCATCGGTGTGGTGGCGCAGCGCTTAGTGCGTACACTGTGTTCGCATTGTCACGAGTGGGAGATCGCAGATAGCGAACAAGCCAAGCTGTTTACCGAGATCGGCATTGAGGTTGGTACGGACGCCAACGCAGGACTGGTAAAAGAATCAGATGCGTTAAATGTGGGAAGTTCTATTAAGTTGCCCAAACCAGTTGGCTGTGACAAATGCAATCAATCAGGATTCAGAGGACGAACGGCGATATATGAAGTCGTGCCCATTGATGATGATTTGCGCCGTATGATTCATAGCAATACGCCTGAATATGAGCTAGAATCCTACGCGCGCCAACAAACGCAATCCATCCGTGCTGATGGACTGCGCAAAGTGATTGAAGGACGTACGACGCTTGAGGAAGTGTTGCGGGTGACCAAAGAAAGCGCCAAAACCGCTAATGATGATGACACATCACTGGTGTAATTAACTAATGTTATAACATGCGTAGAAAGTCGAAAAAGTGTTGCGACGATACAGCTGCGACACACTTTATTCTGTTATTTTTCAACTTATACTGTTACTTTTCAACGATGTTCTCAGTTTTATTGCTCGTTTCAGCTTCAAGGCTTATTGCAACATCAACGCTGACTTCGACGTCAACGCTCTCAGCGACTGCTAGCCTTTTTGAGTGTCGCTATCAGTCTCTACTGGCATACCATTAAGTTCAGCGTCATCTTCAGATTGCTCACTTTCGGCTTCTGCTGTTTTTTCGCTGGCTTTACCGTGGCGGCGTGCTTCTAATTCGGCTTTGGGTATCCAAGCCCAAGTCATTTCGACGACGATAGGATCGCGTTCGCTATCAGACTCACGGTCGTCAATGACACAAGGAATAACCATTTCGCCTTTTGGCGTGTTTAGAATATCCATGCGTTGTTCGTCAGATAAAGAAGCAATCGCAGCAATCTGACCTTTTTTAATCGGGCGATAAAAATTTACTGAGTAGGACTTAATCAATAGTATACGATCAGACGGTAGGTTTAGACCTAGGATAAACCCTGTCGCTGTTTCAGCAAGCAACGTAATGGCAACGGCATGGATAGAACCGATATGATTCTGTACCGCTTTGACATTGTTTAAGCTTACTACGACCTGGTTTGGCTCAACGGTTTCGTAATAGACACCGGTCGTGCCGACATAGGGCACCACTTTACCAAAAGCTTTGGATAAAATGCTTGAGCGTGCACTGGCAGGCAGATACTTGGTGACAGAGAGCAGCTTGGTAAATTGGTTGCTGATGGGTTTAAGCGTGCTTTTGGATTTGTCAGCTGGCGATTTTGTGCTGTCAGCCACTTTGGCCGGCAACTTATTGGTCAGCTTGGCAGGGAGTTTATTTAATAGTCCTGACATACAAAATTCCTTCATAGGGATGGGTAAAAGGTGGTGCTAAGTGTTGTAAAAACTCATCGACAACAGCGCGATAACAGCGCAAAAAATGGCTGTCTTAAAAGCTGCTATGATTATGTTACATCAACCGCGTTCTGCGTACTACTATTAGCATGAACTGCTGCGCCTATAAAACAATACAATATAGTCATTTTCAAACAATACAAACACGTAAATTAGAATATAAGGCTGTTTATGCAGAGATGAGCGATGTGGACAGTCGGGTCATAATGATGGAAGATGGCGTTGGTGATCCTCCTACTTATGACCGCCTATTTATGAGTGCCCTGCTTATGATGGGCTCGTAATGGCTCTGACTTGTAATGAATGAATAATAGACGAAGAGTAGGCGAGCTATACTGTTTTGAACTTTGTTAAAATGCTGGATGAAACCATGTCTGATAACTCGAACAATCCTGTGCCAATCAATGTCATTTATACGGGCGTTGCCGGCACAGGGAAAACCTATCAGCTGTTACAAATCGCTAGGCAATATACGGCCTATCTGCCCAAAGCAGGTGATCAAGACCTACTCGGGCAGCTGCTACAAAACCTCAGCTGGCGTGAAGTATTGTGCCTGATATTTTTAGAGATGCGCACTAGGCAACAGGAACTAGTAAAAGTACCCGAGATAGTCGAACATCCATTTTTTGTGGCCAAAGCTGCACAGAACGATCGTGACAAAAACTTAAGCAATACGGCGTGGTCAGCGTTGCGTCGGCACAGTCCTGCTGATTCAAAGACGGTTAGCTGCGACAATCGTGCTAGCCAAGCCTTTTTTGATAAAGACCAGAGTGGTGCGTGGTATTTATTACCAGAGAGCATGACCTTATTAACTGAATTATCGCAGCAGTTGACTGAGTTTCAGCAAGCTCGATGTGACAATCAAGATAATAAAGACAGGCAACCTCGGGGGTTTAGCCAACCGCGCTTTAGTATGGTGAGCTTTCATCAAGCGTATGGTTATGAAGAATTTGTCGAAGGTATTCGCCCTGTGATGGCAGCCTCCAATGGCGTAGGCAATCACTCAGACAACAGATCTTCTCACATGCATTATGACATTCAAGATGGGGCTTTTTTAAAACTATGTCAACGTGCAGCCCGTGACCCTGAACAGCGTTACGCTATGCTAATCGATGAGATCAACCGAGCCAACGTGTCGAGAGTATTTGGCGAGTTGCTCAGTTTGATTGAGAGTGACAAACGGGCGGGTATGGCGAACGCGATGGCGGTTAATTTGGCGTATTCAGGGCGGTCGTTTAGCGTCCCTGCTAATGTCGATATTTATGCGACCATGAATACTCAAGATCATTCTTTGGCGCCGCTCGATATGGCATTGCGTCGCCGATTCCGCTTTATCAGCTGCCCACCACAGCCGTCGTTGTTACCGGTTATTGACGCCACTCAACACTCAGAGTCTGGCAGTCCTGCAGATACGATAGATCTCTCCAAACTATTAATGGGCATAAACAATCGTATTGTCCAAACGTTAGGAGCCGAGGCACAGCTGGGTCATGCGTTTTTATTGTCCGTAAAAAGTTTAGAGCAATTGCAGACTGTTTTGGTTGAGCAGATTATTCCACAGTTGGCGCAGGCCGCTGGTGGACAAGTCGCTGTTTTACAGTATTTGTTTCAAGATGAACAGCAGCCGATAGATGCTCAGTTTATTCAAGATAGCCAAGCGCAGATGATGGACCACTCAAATCAGATGGACACGCAAAATGACGTACCCGCGCAAAGCCAGTTATTCTCAGGCCATGATTCATTTTTTAGTCAGTCGATGAATACAGGTAGCTATCAGGTGAACGCTGATCTTGTCGCACGAACCGGTGCATTTAGTAGCCCTGCTGTCTATCAGCGTTTGTATTAATGACTATAACAAGAATGTCGGCATCCAGAAAGCCATCATGTGGTGACACGCTAGATAAGAACGTCATGACGGTGTTTGAACACCAACGGCTCATGGCGCATGATTTCGTGCAAACGTCAGATTTTCATTGGCTTCTGGCACAAGAGCTTTCGATATTTAGCATCAAACGAAGGCAAGGGCAGTGGCAACTAAAAGTGGGTCACTATATTGGTATTGTTCTGCTGCCAAGCGGTCAAATGCTTGAAATACTGCCAAAGCTAATGACAAAAAATGAAAGCAGACATCATCACTCTCAGAATGTCTCATCTATACCCGCTGGTAGGTCAGCCAAAAACAGTGACATTCAGCAAACTCGTCACTGGGTACAAAACATGCTGTCTGATTTGGTCAGTAGTAGCCACAGCCAGACGAACCGTCATAAGCTACCGCATCGCAAAAACTTCGGTCAATTTAGTGACCAGTTGACACCGCTGCCGATGGAGTCATTGCCTTTGTCAGACTGGCTCGTTCAGCAGTTTTTGCAGGCGTTGGCACAGTACCAACCAACCAAGCACTATCAGACACAAGTCCATAATCAAACGTCATTACAAGGTCGATTACTGATCAAAGAGCAGCTGCGCCACAACAGTATGCAGCCGCATAGGTTTGTCTGCGAGATCAGCATGATGAACCATGATATGCTGAGTAACCGATTGATCAAAAGTGCTTTAAAACTATTGAAGCCATTACTGCTTAGCTCTGTCCACTCTAAAACCTTCGCCGCTACGTATCTGCAGGCATGGCAATCAATATCTGCTCTGAGCGTTTATGAAACCACAAGGTTAGAGTCCGTATATCACCAAGCAAAACGACAACTAGCAACTCAGCCGCTGCAAGTTTGGCAGTTACGATCGGCACAGCAGTTAGTAGATTTGGCGTATTGGCTGTTACGGCAGTCGACTGTGACTTCCGGTCATGGTTTTGACTCTTCGACATCACTCAAGCCACGGTCATCCCAGATGCGCCTGTGTTTATTGCTCGATATGAATCAAGCCTTTGAGCAATGGGCAAGCTTGCGCATAGCAGCGATGTTTCAGCGAGTGAGTTTAGAGTATAAGCCTTTGTTTCAAGCGCAAAGTGTCTGGTTAAATGATGCGGAAGGGCAGGTCTGTCTATCTATCCGCCCCGACTTATTGATATGCGACTCAGGTAGATATAGCCATGTTGTCGATATCAAATGGAAACATCTGACGCATGCTGGCGCTATCAGTGCCAGTGACGCCTACCAGCTGACCAGTTATGGACACATTTATCAGTCAGGGCAAGTGTGGTTGGTGTATCCTGTACAAGATGATCGTAGGCAACCGGTCGCGCTAAATCAACAAACCCATCATGATGATAAAGCTGCGAATACTAAATTGCTGCAAAACAGTCCGCCCAACAAGAATGATAAAGCACCAGCGCAATTATGGTTGATACCTTTTAATGTTATGAGCGGTACGGTCAGCAATATGCCAGTGACGCCACGATGATAGATGCCGAAATGAGTGGCCTCACGAGCAGTGGCTTGCTTTCAGAGTCCAATGTAGTATAATGGCCCTGTCGATGAGAGACGTCATCGACAAGGGACTCGATTACTGTTTTTTTTAATAGAAATATAGACAGTAAAGATGCAGACCTTCGATTGGCTTCGCAAACTATTTTGAATTAATTAAAAATAAGTGTTGACACAATCAAGGTTACCCCTTAATATATGCACCTCGATAGCGAGGAACATTAACAAGTTACCGGCATCGCCAACAACAAGTTAACGGTTCAAACTATCGTGATAATAGAAATATCGGAGTGTGGCGCAGTTTGGTAGCGCATCTGGTTTGGGACCAGAGGGTCGTAGGTTCGAATCCTATCACTCCGACCATCTATCTTTTTAAGAGCCTTACAGGCTTTTTTTTATGTATAATGGTTTAGTTTATAATATAATTATATTTTAAACTTGATTGGATA
>NZ_JAKDUI010000039.1 GCF_030457785.1 Psychrobacter sp.
ATGTTTCAGTCTCTCAGTTTATTTAACGATAATAAACTGAAAGCATATCGTCATTAACAGGGGTATCGTCGGCGGTTTAAGATCAGGCCAAAATAGCAATACAGCAAAAATGTTATTCTAGCATTATTGGTAATTCAGTGCCTAGTAAATGGGCCAAATATCAGCCTAAATTGCAAAAATTTGTCGAAATATCTTTGAAAATGGAATTAGATGATTTTGTTGCATTACGATGAGCAGCTAATGGGCTTCTGTGGTGCATTTGGGCTAGGCGGTGTCGTATCCAAGTCAGTCGCGATGTCTTGTATGCTAAATGGATTGGCAAGCAGTTCAAATACTCGGTTTACTTCTTCAAGCTGTCCTTGTTCTGCGGCCGTAATTGCGCGCTGTGCCATGCTGTTGCGTAACACATAAACAGGGTTGTGGTTTTTCATAGTCTCGATGGCACTTTCTACTGATAATGACTGAACCTGGGCAGTGTAGCGTGTTGACCAGTCTTGCCAGACGGTTTGCGCTTCTTCATCGAGTTCGGCAATTAAGGTTGTCAATAGCTGGCGTTCATAAGGGTGTTCATCTGGTGAGATGAGACCCAGTAAGGCGCGGAAGCTGTTGGTATAGTCGAGCAAGTTGTCTTCTAGTAGAGTCAACCATTCAAACGCTAAGGCTAAGCTTTCACTCTGGTGTGGCAAGCCAAGCTTTTGGCACAGTCCTTGTTGATAATACTGCATGAAAGTGGCTTCGTAAGGTGCAAGACACTCTGCCAATGTGTCACGCGTGATTCCCTCTAAGCGCATAAAGTGAGGTAGCCAAACGTTTAAGTTCCAATGACCGATAGCAGGTTGGTTCTGATAGGCATAGCGTCCTGTATAGTCTGAATGATTATTGATCCAAGACGGATTGAAGCGCTCCATAAAGCCAAAAGGACCAAAATCTAACGTGCTACCAGTGATAGATAAATTGTCAGTATTCATCACTCCATGTGCGAAACCAATCAACTGCCAGTCAGCGATCATGCGTGCCGTACGCTCTACCACTGCGGTCAAAAATGCCAATACTGGAACGTCACTATCGCGGCATTCGGGGTAATAGGTGTCAATCATATAATCCGTGAATTCGCCAAGCAAGTCTGGGGCAAAGCTAGCGATCCATTCCACATGACCGAGGCGGATATGGCTGTCCGCAACGCGCATCAATGCTGCACCTGACTCCATGCTCTCACGCCTTACACGTGTATCAGAAACCACAAAGCCCAGTGCATTCGACGAAGGTATACTGAGCTGATTGAGTGCGTGACCACACAAATATTCGCGAATAGTACTACGTAACACCGCGCGCCCATCTCCCATCCGCGAGTAGGGCGTCAGGCCGATACCTTTAAGATGTAAGTCTTGGGGTTGTTCGTTGTTGTCAATAACTTGAGCCATCAGTAAACCACGCCCATCACCCAGCTGTCCTGCCCATTGGCCAAACTGGTGACCGGCATAAGCCATTGCTAGCGGTTTGAAACTGGCTGGCACGTACAGACCACCGAGAATGTCTACCCAGTTTTCCATGAGTTCATTATCATCTGTCCAACCCAACTGCTGCGCAACTTGGGTATTGAAGTGACCGTATCGTGGGTTTTCTAGCGGTGTTGGTGGCTGTTCATGATGAAGACGCGTGTCAAGGTTGACGTAGGTATTGTTATAACGCATACGAGCCGTTCCCGTTTTTTAATATATAAATTATAGTTAGTCACTATAGCATAGCCATTGTATGACATTGTTTCGCTCTGTGTTTCGCTCTATCCGTCTCTTATAAATTACCAACCAAAACAAAAAAATCCCTCTATCTAGTACAGATAGAGGGAAGGAGGAAACTAATGATAAAGAGGGAAATGTAATAACCCCAGATAAAGACCCTTAAGCGGCTTTTTTACTTAACCCGATGGAGCGGAAGGCTGTTTTAAGGTTAGTATTATGCTCAAGGATTTTCTGTTCGATCTTGGCATAGTCATGCTTTAGCTTGTCATCAACTTCGTGCAGGCGATCAGCATATTCCGTCTTTTTCATCTCGATGGTTTTGGCTTTTAATGCCTGCCATTCTTCAACCGTTTGCATGAAGGCTTCGTATTCAAACTTGATACGATCTTGGAAGCTCTTCATCGCGTGAGGAATATCAAGGCCGCTCTCTGTTGCTGTATCGATTTCTTGTCTTGCTTTTTTGAACTGCATTTGTACTTCAGCATGTTTGATAGTCGTATCATCAACCAAACGCAGGTCAGTGGTCAGACCAACTTTCGATAAACCGGCAATGAGCCATTTGGTTGGGTCATATTGCCACCATTTCACACCGTTACGATAATCGTATTGGAAGAAGTGATGGTAGTTATGATAACCCTCACCCCAAGTAAATATGGCTAAAAAGAAATTGTCACGCGCACTGTTGGTATCGGTATAAGGGCGTGAACCAAACATGTGGCATAGTGAGTTGATGAAGAAAGTAAAGTGATGAGTCAGCACCAAGCGCAACAAACCAGCGAGAACTAAAGTGCCCCAAACATCACCTAACAACCAACCAACGGCTGCAACCATACCGACATTTAGTGCTAGAACCCACAAGCCATAATACTTGTGCTGAATCTGTAGCACTTTGTCTCTGGTCAAGTCAGGAATATTTTTGTAGTCAAACTTACCACTAGGGTAGTTGCGTAGCATCCAACCGATATGACTGAACCAAAATCCTCGTTGTGCAGAGTAAGGATCGTCTAGACGGTCATCAACATGACGATGATGGGTACGGTGTCCAGACACCCAATCAAACGCTGAACCCTGAACAGCCAAGGTTGAGCCCAGCAATAAGAAGTTTTTGACGATCGGGTGTGCTTTATACGCACGATGCGCAAACAGACGATGATAGCCTGCAGTAATACTCAGACCAGTCCAAACCATAAACCCGCCAAACACGCCCCAAACAGGCGCGCTGACATCATGGGTATATAAATACCACGGTGTGATGACAGCGGCAGCGATCGGGGTGGACATCAAGACTGCTGCTGGAATCCAGTTGATCGGTGCCTTGGTAAATGCAAACTCGCGCATGTCGATGCTATCTGCTTGAGAGGCATCGGCTTGTGCTTCGGTGTGGGTGTAGTTGCGTTTGGCAACTGGCTGCTCATTTAGTGAGCTCTTTGCTCTGTTTTCATCGAGACGCGCTTTAAAGCGTGCCACTTGAGTGCTAGCGGTTTTCGTGAGCATGTCGCCAGATTTGATAGCGAAACGTAAGCCTTTAAGCGGTAAGCCAAGTGCTTTTTTTGCAATCATACAATATTCCTAACGGTATTTATATCAGCCTCTATAGTACCTTAAATCGGCAATAAAGTGAACACTCATACACTATAAAAACATTGCTAAATAACAATAACTTGTATTAATTATAGTGCGTATTAGTCAAAAATAACGAGTACGTATAAGGTGTTAGGTAAAAGTGTAAGTATTACCACGGTGTGTAGGTGATTCTAGTCAAATCAGTAAGTAGCTGAAACTCATGGAACCTCGATAACCACGCTATCTTGTGAGCAAACGACTGGGGAAGTCAGTGATAATGACGTCGGTTTGCCATTCTATCAGCTGTTCAATCGTTGCTAAGTCATTAACTGTCCAAGCACTGACTGGTAAGTGCTGACGATGGAAATGCCCAATGATAGACTGACTGAGGAGAGGGTAATGAATCCCCAGTTGGCGACAACCTAGCTGAGCAGCAGTATCGGTCGCAGTAATCAGCGCTTCAGGGGTGCGAATGAGCAAGCCGCGAGGGTTGTTTTTGAGCGCTGGATGGCGCTGTAGGCGAATATGCAGCTCGGTATCAAAGCTAGTCAGTACGATAGGCAAGCTGGCTAATGATGTGTCAAGTAGATCACGAGCAAGCGCTTGGATCAACCCAGCGTAGTCAGTGCGCTCATGTGTCTTGACCTCCAGCTCAATCGCAGAAAAGCCCGTTAAGGCAGGTGCTATGTCGACTAAGGTAACGAGGGGGTGTCCACGTTGCAGATAACGTCGAATTTCGGTGATATTCAGCTGATCAATGCGTGATTGTTGTCCGCACATGCGTGTGAGGTCGTCGTCATGAAATACCACTAAATGACCATCAGCGCTCAATTGTACATCAAGCTCAACACCGGACAGCCCTGGCAGTTGTAAGTTCTGAGTGTGTTGAAATCCGGAGAGTGTGTTTTCTAACACTTCGCCCCGAGCACCTCGATGACCTAACAAAAGGCTGTTTTTAACGCTTATCATAGTAGACGCCAGTAGCTGTTTTTACAGGTCATAATATCCTGTCCATGTAGTTGCGTCTAATGAAAGTTGTGATTGTTTTTGATGTTGCTAGTTCTGGTGTCCTTGGTCGTGATGCCACAAGTTTTAATGGCGCTAGGTTTTAATGGTACCAAGTTTTGATGTGACAAGATTCGACGATATTGGCTAATAATGAAATTAATTTTTTATCAGTCTAAGGTGTGTTCTCAATTCAATTGATAGTCATCTAAATGGGTTAAAAATGGCTAAATTTTGCCAAACGGCGTTAATCATCAAGATAATAAAATATGTCATTGTTATGTTTTTGAAAACAAAAGCAGGTTTTATACCCATTGATGAGCATTATTTGTATACCGATAGACTACATTGGTGACCATTGGCTTGAAACACCGTATAATAATTGAGTTTTCAAACCGATAGCAATTAAGATTGCGGTTTGGATCTTAATCACTGTCCGTCAGTGGCGGTACGAATCAGTAAATTGGGAGCAAAATACATATGAGCGTAGCAAATAAGAGTTTTAGCAAGTGGCAAAAAGCTGCTGGTATTGGCATGATATGTGGTTTAGCGCTTGCAGGTTGTGATCGCTCAGAAACAGAAGACACAACACAAGAAGCAGAACTCACGGAGCAGGACTCAGAGTCTAGCGAAAATGCTGCTGCCACCGCTGTGAGCTGTGATGACCCAATGGTACAAGACCGCCTAAAAACGACTCTAAAAAATACGCTCAGCCAAAACGCACAAACGCTAGCAGCTGATTATGCCAACGAAGCAGAGATTAATATCGCTAGTGGCACAGTCGCTGACAAGGCTAGAGGCATCGTGATTGATATACAAAATGCAGCGGTACTACAAGAAGCCAATAGCAACGGCATGACCACCTGTCAAGCAAGCGTTAGTATGACCTTGCCAAGCGAAGATCTGTATCAATCTAGTCAGGTACAATCTGCTAATAACCAGCCAAGCTTGCAGTCTCGTTTAGCAGAGAATAATATCCGCAGTAATAACAATATGCTTGTCGATGATGCGTTTACTTATGTCGTTGGTACGCAAGGCGGTCAGGTGCGTACTCGTATCGCTGGACAGCCTGCTTTGATAAATGTGGTGTCTGATGTCATGGCCGGATCTGCATTTCAAGCGGCAATGAATGAAGCTAGCGCTGAAAGAGAGGCTGAGCGCAGGGCAGCACAAAATGAGCCAGCCCCCACTCGTGAGCCTAGAACAGTAGAACCAATTGAGCCAATTCAACCTATTGAACCTGCCACACCGCCAAGTAGCAACAATCAAAGCAGTTCAAGTAATAGTCAAAGTAGCTCAAGCAACAATACTACAGCAGCTGCACCAGAGCCCAGTGAACCAGCAGAGCCAAAAGAGGTGCCTCAAGATGAAAGTATTGATATGGTTATCATCGAAGATGACAGTGCTACATATTAA
This sequence comes from Psychrobacter sp., assembly GCF_030457785.1. Classification (GTDB taxonomy): domain Bacteria; phylum Pseudomonadota; class Gammaproteobacteria; order Pseudomonadales; family Moraxellaceae; genus Psychrobacter. The sequence goes on from NZ_JAKDUI010000039.1 coordinate 5,724, forward strand.
ATAGTACAACTAAGAAAGTAGCTGTTACGAAATTACTTAGTCGTTTGATAGCTTCTCATTGAGTTACTACTCATGATTAAGCAATCAATTCAAAAATGCCCGCAGATCTTATGCCGCGGGCATTTTTTATACTAAGATATAAAACTGAACTCTCAGTCTCACGAGTATGTATGATTGTAAAAAATCACGGTGGCGAGAAAATATAGCTGAGCTTTGAGACCCGAGACATCAAGAGATATTAAAAACTGGGCGATGGTGCTGTACATTATTGACCGTCAGGAAGATTTTGCAGCACTTTGCTGTCCCACAATACTTCAGATACTTGCTCGGGGTCTGTGCAAAAACGGGCAGCGACAAATAGCCAGTCAGATAACCGATTAATAAAACTTACCGCTGTGCTGCGTATTGCTTGCGGGCGATCTTTCTGTAATAAAACTGCTTGGCGCTCAGCACGTCGGCAAACACTGCGTGCCACATGTAATTGACTGACCAACAGTGAGCCTGTCGGCAAAATAAAGTCTTTTAACGGTGGTAACGTCGTGTTCATCGTATCAATCTGTTGTTCTAACCACTCAATGTGGCTTGCATTGACGCCTTCGTATTCTGGCATAGCAAGCTCGCCGCCAATATTAAACAATAGGTGCTGAATAATCACCAAAGCTTCAGAAAAACTGTCACTGATAGACGATTTTTCATTTTGCTGTAGTTGAGCGCGTACCAAGCCGATATGGGAGTTAAGTTCGTCAACATCACCCATCACGCTAAATAGATGGTCTGCCTTGCTGACGCGGCTACCGTCTGCCATGCCAGTGCTGCCATCATCTCCTGTTCGTGTATATATTTTACTTAAGCGATTGCCCATGTCTGAATCCTTGTTTATTTTATGATTGAATGAGGTTAGTTGCGCACTCATTGTAGTATTTTATAGCCGTTTTCGCTAAGATAATGGGTTAAGTTGTATATTACGGCTGCTTTATTATTCAAAGAAGCACTGACTACGTCTGTGCTTATCAATTTTACCTGATTATATCGAAATTATACCAAAAGGCTTTTTAACTATGACCACACCATTTGCCGATGCGATGTCCCAACTGGCCATTTATGATTCACTCACTGGTGGTAAGCGCCAGTTTGTACCACTAAAAGCAGGACAAGTAGGCATGTATGTGTGTGGCATGACCGTTTATGATTATTGTCATATCGGCCATGCTCGAGTGATGGTTGCTTTTGATATGGCGGTGCGTTGGCTGGCACAGCTGGGCTATGAGGTTAATTATGTGCGTAACATCACTGATATCGACGACAAAATCATCGCACGAGCTAGCGAAAACGGCGAAGATATTAGCACCTTGACGCAGCGTTTCATTGAAGCGATGCACGAAGATGCAAGTGCGCTCGGTTGCCAAATGCCAGATGCAGAACCTCGCGCAACCGATCATATTGATGAGATGCAGCAAATGATTGAGACTCTAGTCACTGGCGACTATGCTTATGCAGGTGACAATGGTGATGTTTATTATGCGGTTGATAACTTTGAGGGTTACGGTAAGCTCTCTAAGCGTAACCTCGATGACATGCAGGCAGGATCGCGCGTCGATGTCGAAAACGACAAGCGTAGTCCGTTTGATTTTGTGTTGTGGAAGGCAGCAAAACCTGATGAACCACAATGGCAATCACCGTGGGGGCAAGGGCGTCCAGGTTGGCATATCGAATGTTCTGCGATGTCGACTAAGTGCTTGGGCAGTACCTTTGATATTCATGGCGGTGGTCATGACTTGCAATTTCCTCATCATGAAAATGAGATAGCGCAGTCTGAAGCAGCGACTGGTTGCGAGTATGCTCGTAACTGGATGCATGTCGGATTTATCAATGTCGATGGCGAAAAAATGTCCAAATCGCTAGGTAACTTCTTTACTATTCGGGACGTAATGGCAAAATTTCATCCAGAAACGGTCAGGTTTTTCTTGCTATCGAGCCACTATCGTAGCCAAGTGAACTTTTCGGACAGTGCGTTGGATGAAGCGCACAATAGCCTGAGTAGGTTATATAATGCATTAAAATTGGCCGAGCAGCTAAAAGGTCAAAGCCTGAGAGTCGATGATCAAATAATAGAAGATGCTTATAGCAGTGTGGCTGGTCAAGCGTTCATCCAAGCCATGAACGATGACTTTAATAGCTCAACGGCTATTAGCGTATTATTTGGACTGGCACGTGATATTAATAAGGCTGTTAAAGCGGAGGACGTGGATAGCGCATGGAAATTAGCAGAGCAGCTCAAAGCGTTGTCACAGGTACTGAATATACTACAGCAGCCAGTTCAGCAGTTCTTGCAAGCGGTGGTTGGTGATAAGGCGGATAGCGGGTTAGCTGATGCGGCTATTGATGCTTTGATCGTTGAGCGTGCAGATGCCAAAACCAACAAAAACTTTGCTCGTGCAGATGAAATACGCGAGCAACTAAAAGATGCAGGGATCGAGCTTGAAGATAGCCGTGCCGGCACGACATGGCGCCGAGCATAACCTGAAGATTAACAGAATCTATATACATATAGTCATAAACTAAGTCAGCGTTAGGCTGGCTTTTTTGTAGAATAAACTGGGACAAATCCTCATTCTAAAAGAATATCTCGGATATAAGACTATTATTTGAAATAGTTCTGGTATGTAATTATCACGTAAACCATTGGTTGTCGAAACATGAATAACTCTTTAACAGATGTGACTGCTGGTCATAGCATAACATCCGATACTACTATCATGGAGAGCTTTGACGAGGCCACTGATTATCGTAAGCTGGCATTTAATAGCTTGTGCCGCAACGCATGGCGATTGGTGTTGGCGGTTTTGGTTGTAGTGACCAGTGCTATTTGTTTGCCAGTGCATTCGGCAAATGTGACTCAAGAACGAAACAGCGACACTTATGAGCAAAATAGTAGCGCACAAAATGCCGCCGAGCCTGATACGCTCACTGAGTATGCCTCTGAAAAAATTGATACGGTAGAAGAAGGTGAGATCAGTATCTCTAGTATTGCGGAAGAGGCCTTTGACCCTGTTGAGAGCAGCACAGTAAGGCAGGCAGGTGAGCTACAAGGTGATGCGGGACTAACGGGTGAATATCATGAAAGCTATTACATATTAGATGAACTCAATGTTGGTTTGTCGCCGTTATCAAAGCCACCAAACCTATCCACGCCACTAGCGACTGTAGAATTCTTCCAATCTGCAATTATGAAGCAGCAATATGACTTGGCTGCTTATGCCTTGAATATGAATCTGATCGATGAGGAAGAACAGCGCACGCGTGCGCTCGATTTATCAAGGCAATTGGATTTTTTGCTATCTGAAAGGGATTTGTATGTTTTCGATGACTTGCCAGATCGTCCAGATGGGTTGATAGAGCCGCCATTAGGCAGTAACAACAGCATATTGGGTATTGCTAGACGTTCCATTCAGCTTGGGTATATTGATTACCGAGAGCGGCGTGTGCCTATATATTTACAGCGTGTGAGAGTTGGAGATGACGCACCTGTTTGGATGTTTTCTGCACAAACTGTGGGTAATATAGACAATTTATATGAACAGTATCACCCTACTAGGTTTGCGCGTTTTTTGCCGAGCTGGTTAAAAATAGAATTGTTTAGCATCGCGTTGTGGGAGTTCCTATCGTTAACGTTGTTTTTCTTGCTGACGACCGGATTGGGGTGGTCACTTAGTAAAATAGCGGGACGAGTCATCAGCCGCTTCATTGATGATGAAAAGTATAGCAACTATGTTGGTAGCGCTCATGGTGTGGCAGATCTCGTTAGCAAGCTGACGGTACCTTTAACTTTTACCATCAGCTTTTCTTTAGTATTTACCCTGGTTTCTGGTGGTTTCCCTTATTTAGATGCCATTGCCTCTTCGACTCGTCCGTTGATTTGGATCGGGTTGGTTTTTAGTGCCTCATGGCTTGGTATTCGAATCATTAACTTCTTTGCCAATCGTTACCAAAGCCTGCAGATTGAAAATCTGGCTGAAGAACACTTCGACGAAGAGCGCCGTCGCCGTACTTATGTGTCGATATTTCGCCGTGTTTTCATCTTTGTCATGATCTTGGGCAGTATTTGGATTGGTTTGAGTGAATTTACCAATATGGCAGGTCTTGGCAAGACTTTGTTGACCTCAGCTGGTATCGCTGGCGTGGTTATCGGTATTGCCGCGCAGCCGATATTAGGTAACATCATTGCTGGAGTGCAGGTGGCAGTAACCCAGCCGGTAAGGATTGGCGACAGTGTGATAATGGATGGTAACTTTAGCACCGTTGAAGATCTCCGTTACACCTACGCGGTACTGAAAACATGGGATGAACGTCGGTTAGTCGTGCCGATGCGTGAACTGATTACTGAAACTGTAGAAAATTGGTCACATACAGAAGTACATCAAACCTGTCCGGTGTTTTTGTATGTTGATTATGGCGCAGACATTGACGCCATTCGCCAGCAATTTATATCGATAGCCAAAGACAACAAACTTTGGGACAACAAGACTGAGCCTGAAATGTTTGTCGTTGAGGTGACTGCAAATAGCATTCACTTGCGTGGTGCCGTTTCAGCGATAGGTCCTATAGAAGCATGGACGCTGGCATGTGAGGTACGTGAGCAAATGCTGAACTATCTGTACCAAACGCAAAAAGAGTATCTACCCGTTGAGCGCCTTATTGTTAAAGATGAAGACAAACAGAGTAGTGAGTGAAATGTCTGTTTCATATTTAAGATAATGGTTAATGTTGATGAATCGGGTAGGTGATGATTCGAAAAACAACCTGATAAATAACTGTGCGGTTTGCTTGCTTATTTGTTATAATATGGCGTTATTTTTAAGGGATAATTAAGCGATTAAGAGTAGAAGTGTGCTATATTTTCTTAGACTCACAACGCATAAATCAATGGCAGTTTTCGAGTACCTCTGTTTGTTTAATGACAAATAAATACTGAGTCATTGCTTATTATCTAACGCGCTATGTTGTAAGGCCTATAGCAAGTGAGGTCTGCACAGCATGAAGTCATATCGATGATCTCGGTTGATTGTCTTATTGCGAAAATCCCACCCATCAAAATAACCACCACTAGGGGTCTGTATGTTGCGAATTGTCGATGAAGCCTTAACCTTTGATGATGTTCTGTTGTTGCCAGCTTATTCTGAAGTCCTGCCAAAAACTGCTAATCTGACTACCCGTTTGACCAAAGAAATCACGCTCAACTTGCCGCTGGTTTCTGCTGCGATGGACACAGTGACTGAGTCTGAAATGGCCATAACCATGGCACAGCTCGGTGGTATGGGTATCTTACACAAAAGTATGGATATCGAAAAACAAGCCACTCAAGTGCGCCGCGTCAAAAAGTTTGAAGCAGGTACAGTTGTCGATCCGATCACTGTGCACCCAGAGATGAGCATCGGTGAGTTGCTGCGCTTGACTCAAGATAATAATATCTCAGGCGTACCAGTGGTAGAAAAAGGTACAGACAAAGTAGAAGGTATTGTTACGCATCGTGATTGGCGTTTTGAAACCAATTTGTCCTTACCCGTCAGTAAAATCATGACGCCTAAGGATCAGCTGGTTACGGTACATGAAGGCGAAAGTAACGAAAATATCAAACGGTTACTACACGAGCACCGTATCGAAAAAGTTATCGTCATCGATGATAATTTCCGTCTAAAAGGTCTCATTACGGTCAACGACTTTGCTAAAGCTGAAAATAATCCAAACGCTTGTAAAGATAGTCATGGTCGTTTGCGTGTCGGCGCGGCTGTCGGTACAGGCGCAGACACTCAAGCTCGCGTTGAAGCATTAATTGCCGCTGACGTTGATGTGATTGTTGTAGATACTGCACATGGTCACTCGAAAGGGGTGATTGATAAAGTTTCTTGGATCAAAAAACACTACCCACATGTTCAAGTCATCGGCGGTAATATCGCGACAGGTGATGCTGCGCTAGCATTGCGTGACGCTGGTGCTGATGCCGTCAAAGTGGGTATCGGCCCTGGCTCTATCTGTACCACACGTATCATCGCCGGTATTGGTGTGCCACAGATTTCGGCTATCGACAATGTCGCTAGTGCATTGAAAGACAGTATTCCGCTGATTGCTGATGGTGGTATTCGTTTCTCAGGTGATATGGCGAAAGCCATCGTCGCTGGCGCTTCTTGCATCATGGTGGGCTCTTTGATGGCGGGTACAGAAGAAGCGCCAGGTGAAGTTGAACTGTTCCAAGGTCGTTATTACAAGGCATATCGTGGTATGGGTAGCCTTGGTGCGATGTCAGGATCAAACGGTTCGTCAGACCGTTACTTCCAAGACGCCAAAGATGGTGTGGAGAAGCTAGTACCAGAAGGTATCGAAGGTCGTGTTCCTTATAAAGGCCCAGTTGCTGGTATTGTTAATCAGTTGGTTGGCGGATTGCGTTCATCGATGGGTTATACTGGTTCTGCAACCATCGAAGATATGCGCACAAAACCTCAATTTATTAAAGTAACTTCAGCCGGTATGAAAGAATCACACGTCCATGACGTGCAAATTACCAAAGAAGCGCCGAACTATCGAGTAAATTAGTCCGCGCAAAACTTTTGACTGTCACGCTATACAGTGGATTGCAGAGTTTTAGTGATGTTATGATACAATCAGCCAACAATGCCTCGTTATTGTTGGCTGTTTTTTTTGTAAAATACTAGAGCGCTTACAATATTAAAAAACATGCATTAATAGTGCGCTAGTCGAATGGACAACACGTCTTATCATAGATAATTATAACGAATAACATGCCAGCATAGATGCTTGGCCTTTTAATTTTAGATGTGAGGAAGATAGATAATGAGCTACTTCGGTACTGACGGTATTCGTGGAAAGTTTGGTGAGTCACCGATTACACCTGATTTTATTTTAAAACTAGGTTATGTAACGGGACAGGTGCTGATGGATAATAATAACAATCCATCGCGCAAACCAAGTGTGCTGATCGGGAAGGACACTCGTCTATCGGGTTATGTGATCGAAGGAGCTTTGCAAGCAGGTTTTAATGCAGCGGGTGTCGATGTTCATATGCTAGGTCCGTTGCCGACACCTGCTATTGCCCATTTGACTCGTAGTTTTAATGCTGATGCGGGCGTTGTTATTTCAGCCTCACACAATCCATATTACGACAATGGCATCAAGCTTTTCTCTGGAGATGGTAAGAAGCTAACGGACGAGATGCAAGCTGATATTAACGACAAACTGACTGCAATTATGAGTGCTTCTGAAGCCGATAATGACACCGTCATGCCCATTCTTGAGCCTGCTAAGTTAGGCAAAAACAATCGCATCAATGATGCAAAAGGTCGCTATATAGAATTCTGTAAAGGCAGCTTCCCTTATCAGTATGACTTGAGTCATTTAACTGTTGTTGTCGACTGCGCGAATGGTGCAGGTTATAGCGTCGCCCCTCGAGTCATGCGCGAGTTGGGGGCGAACGTGATCGCTATCAACAATACACCTGACGGTATCAATATCAATGCTGACTGCGGATCGACGCATCCCGAGGGGTTGCAAAAAGCAGTACTTGAACATGGTGCAGATGTTGGTATTGCTTTAGATGGTGATGGTGACCGTATTGTCATGGTTGATGAAGAAGGCAACTTGCTCGACGGTGATGGTATTTTGTATGTACTTGCTACCCAAGGGCAGACGAAGGCCAAAGGGGTGGTCGGCACCCTAATGAGTAATATGGGTCTGGAATTGGCATTGAAAGCAGCTGATATTGGGTTTACTCGTGCAAAGGTAGGCGATCGTTATGTAATGCAAGACCTTGAAGCCAATGGCTGGATATTGGGTGGCGAACCATCTGGGCATATCTTATGCTTAGACAAAAGCCGTACCGGCGATGCCATTATTGCAGGTTTGCAGGTGTTGGCAGTTATGCAGGCTCGTGGTCGCGCATTGAGTGATCTTGTCGAAGGGTTTGAGGTGTTGCCACAAAAACTGGTGAATGTGCGTTTACCGCAAATGAAAGATCCTTTTGAGTACGAGGCGCTGGTTGCGGCATTCGATAAAGCGCAAGCCACCTTAGAGGGACGCGGTCGCCTTCTCATCCGTCAGTCAGGTACAGAGCCCATGATTCGAGTGATGGTTGAGTCAGATGACGAGATAGAATGTGATGTGATGGCAAACGATTTAGCCGATCATATTAAAGCGGTATTGAGCGAATAATGTATTGAGCTCATAATAGATCAGACAATGATATTACAATGAGGAATCACCATGAGTATGGATTTTACTGATCAACGTTTGTCGTATGAAAAAGGTGAACTAAGTCAGCAGTCAGTACCAACGTCACCATTTGAATTGTTAAATGTTTGGATGGATGAGGCGATAGAACAAAAGATACAAGAACCTTATGCCATGAGTCTGGCAACCTGCGGTTCTGATAACAAGCCTAGCGTTCGTATTGTCTTGCTACGTGAGATTACCGATACAGGTATTGTTTTTTATACTAACTACGAGAGTGCCAAGGGTCAAGATATCGCAGAAAACCCTAACGCAGAAGTGCTGTTTTTTTGGCATGAGCTTGAGCGCCAGATTCGAATCAGTGGCAGCATTGCTAAAATAGAAGCTGATAAATCTGCCGCATATTTTCAAAAACGCCCACACGATAGTCAAGTAGGCGCTTGGGTTAGCCAACCACAAAGTGGTGCGGTTGCGAACCGTGAAGTGATGGAGCGTAAATTTGAGCAATTACAAAGTGACTATGCTGCAAGCACGCAAGTACCAACACCTCAGTTTTGGGGTGGTTATGAGATTACGGTTGACAGTATTGAGTTTTGGCAAGGCCGTGCCAACCGTATGCATGATCGTATAGTCTATACTAAAGAGAGCGCTGATGGTTCAGAACATTGGGAGACCAAACGTCTGTTGCCATAACTGCTGATGAGCATAAGCTCTTATACAGAGGTTTTAACATTTTACCGCAGAAATCCCCTACCTCTAAGGTAGTGGGATGAATGC
>NZ_JAKDUI010000267.1 GCF_030457785.1 Psychrobacter sp.
GGCGTGTCGGAAAGGAGGGCAAGATAGCAACTCAGCGACATTAATGAAAGTAGATTTTTGATAACTGGGCATACTACAGCGTTTTCTCATTACTAGAAAAATTTAAGTCCGCTGATATTGTAGCTCTATATACTATAGTTCTATGCTGCGAGTGGTTTTTATTTAGTCGCTTATATTTAGGGCGTGTTGAACATTCATAATTTGAGCCAGATATAAGCACAAGCAAGAGCGACCGTATTTTCATAACTCTGCTTGAGCTTATCAAATCTGATGGCAACCGCCCTATACTGCTTTAACTTGGCGAAAGCATTTTCTACTAAGTGTCGTACTTTATACAAGTCCCAGTCCATATGGTCGTTAGAAGACTGAGTGTTTCGTTTTCGAGGGATGTTATCATGCGTCCCTGCCTGTTCAATATGCGCTCGTAGTGCATCAGAATCATAGCCTTTATCGGCACATAAAACCTCTGTATCACTCAAATCAACCTTGTCTATTAAATCAGGTGCGACTTTAACATCGTGGGTTGTGCCATCTGACAAGATAAAGGTAATCGGATTGCCATGCGCATCGACTGCCAAGTGAATCTTGGTCGCGCGTCCTGCCACACTTTTACTGATTGCTTGTTCCACCTCATTACCACCACCGACTGTGCTGATGCGCTTTAATATGAGTGCCATCGATAAAGACCCACTCAAGATCTGAGTCTTTGATCAGTAATGTAAAAAGCGCAATCAGCTTATTACTGCGAAACCAACGCTGGTAAGCTTTATAGATGGTATTAGGCTTACCAAAGCACGTTGGTAAGTCGCGCCAAGGGCAACCAACACGCATGCGATAAAGCACGCCTTCAACCGTTTGTCTAAGATTTCCTTTGTCATAGATATTAAGTTCTAGTAATATAGGTTTCAGTCTTGTCCAGTGTTCATCTTTGAGCATAGTGCGAGGCATAGCGAACGATATCTTTTTTGTGTGAGAACTTAAAGATTACCCGTTCGCTATTTTTTTTGCCAGAAATTTATATTCAATGTTCAACACGCCCTAATCGTTTCTAGCTAATAGCCTGCATTGTCTTTTTCTGGTGAAACGATAACGCGATTGAAGTCCACTAGAATGGTAGTCAGTTTTATAGTGGCCAAAAAACCTCTAGCCATAAGCGAATGGATGGCATATCTGAAGTATAGTCAGCGAATTACTAAACAGCTACGGCGTTATCCTCCTTAGATGTACTACTTGTACAGTCTGCAGTCGGCTGCCTTGTACCTATTTTAGAGTTCTTTGACTATAGTCACCTTGTGACAGTATCTGTTCATTATCAACACGTTTATAAAAACCCCTATTCACGCTAGTACGAATAGGGGCTATAAATTTACTTTGGCTTATGGTTCGTGTCGTATATTACTGGAAGTGATGGGTATAACCAACCGTGTAAGTTCGTCCTTGACCTTTATAGTCGAATGCTGATTTAGGGGCGTAGCTGCCGTAATAGATTTGTGCTTGTTGTCCCCAAACGGTGGTGTAATCTTCATCGAGCAGGTTTTGTACGCCCAAGCTAAACTCACCTGAGGGCAAGAAATAAGTATAGTCAAGGTCAACGGTTGTGTAGCCGTCCAACTCTTGAGTAGAGTCGCTTGCTGAGTCATAACCTGAGACATCGCTCATCATATTGGCTTGTAGTTTAAGCGCTTGATAGTCGTCTTCCCAACGTGTCCACAAGGCATATTTATTGGGGCTAGTATCGGTCACGACCGTTTCTTGATAGTCACCATCGACCTGTGTATCGCTTTTTACCCAATGTGCTAGACCACCGACACTGATATTTTCATTAACCGTATAATCGGCCTTGGCTTCGATACCATATACACGTTTTTTATTATCACTCTGCGTGATAAGTAATGTATTGCGATCATAGTCAATACTGCCGTCGGAGAGGCTGTAGTAACCAGTCAGCTGACCTGTTAAATCGTTGAGGTTGAATGATGTACCTAGCTCGTAGCTATCTGTTTTGATGCCGTCAAGCTTAGTACCCGAGACATTAGAGCCATTAATAAGCTCATAGTAATTGTCAGAATTTTGATTATAGATACCTTGACCATAAAACTTTGCAGGATCAGGTAACTCAAAGCCTTGAGAGAAATTTGCAAAGTAGCGTAAGTTGTTTGTGGGTTTATAATTCAGGCCAAAATTAAACAAACTGACATTATAATCGTTGCTACCACCCGGGATGGCATCGCCGCCAGTCGCTTGTCCTAAAGCAATATCAGTCTGCACTGCATCCGCGACGAAATCATCAATTTCATTATTGAGATTTTGGTAGCGCATACCTGCCGTGACGCTAAGCTCGTCGGTCAGCTGATAGTCACCCTGAAAAAAACCTGCAATAGAGTTCACTTCGGTGCCAGGGTAACGCCCAACGGTAGCAAACTCTTCATTGACGAGCCCACCAGTGCCGATACTTACTCTCGGGTCAAATATCATCTTATTACTGTCAAGCGTATCTTGATAGCCATCGATGCCATAAGTTAATTTAAGTTTATCAGTCCAGTCTTTACTTAGCGCGACGCGTGCAGAGGAAACGTCAGTTGACTGCTCGGAAGCTGCAAAATAAGTGCCATAAATAAAGGGAATAAAGCTGAGCTCCTCTGTGCGGTGAGAGAGCTGAGCATACAGTTCATGACCAAACAGGTCGGCATGGTGGTAACTGGCATTGTATTGTTGACGCTCGGTGCTGGCTTGACGATCGCTTTCAAAGCCGTCACTAATTTCAGCGCCAAATGGACGAGTGGTTAAATCATACTGAATACCATAGTCAGTATCTTGTTCGCTAGTATATAGTCAGTTCAAAATAAAAGTGTTATGGTCAGGGCAAATATCATAAAACAATT
>NZ_JAKDUI010000040.1 GCF_030457785.1 Psychrobacter sp.
ATCATGTATCAAACCTCTTATTTTCAGATGCTCTAAAATAAAAATTATCGCGATTAAACGGTATCGCCGTCACGTATTTTATCCATACTCTTATGTGGTGGAGTCGCTTAAAATTAAGGTTTGATCTAAAAATATAACGCCCTCCCTTATTGACTATTTTCCAATACTATCCTGCTATACGCTGATTCTGAACTCATCTGGTTCCGAATGCCACTAAAAGCTCTAACTACTAAAAACAGAAGAATGCTAAAAGACTTTCGTTAGACAAACAATCGTTCATCAGGTCTAGAAAATAGCTGTTTTTTTAGTCGCTATAATGAACTCAGCAGCAAAAAATGCAGTCATTCCGGCTCAAGTTAAAAACCCATAAAAAGACATATCAATGAAACTCTCAAAAATACTCATGCTGAATTTCAAACTCTCTAATGGCAATATTTACCGTACCGTGGATTTTGCTAATCCTCGCGCATGGGATAATGCCCCCAACTGAACGCTTCTTTAGAAGCTTTAAGACAGAATGGATACCAAGAGATGGTTATGAGAATATCGATGAGGCATCAACCGCCATTACTGACTATATTTGGGACTATTATCAAACCGTGAGACCGCATACTTTCAACAATTATCTAACACCAGCTGAAAAAGAGAAACGCTACTTTAATAAAAATCTCTTATCAGGTGTCCTAAATTAGTTGACCACTACATCGGCTATGCTATCAATAAGTGCATGACTGCTGACTTAGTTGGCAAAGCACTAAATATGGCAGTTAAAAACAAACGACCAAACCCAGGATTGATTGTTCTTTCAGACAGAGGCAGTCAGTACTGTAGCCATGCGTATCACAAGATCATCAAACAGCATCAGTTCATAGGCTCAATGAGCGGTAAGGGAAATTGTTATGATAATGCGCCAATAGAGAGTTTCTGGGGCGCATTAAAGAATGAGCTGATATATCATCACGACTATAAAACAAGATTTACAGCCATAAACGAGATCATTATCTATATTGAGCTGTACTACAACCAAACGAGGATTCAAAAGGGCCTGGGTTATAAGTCGCCTAGACAGGTGTGGTTTGACTTTTATCGTCAGGCTGCGTAACTAAAACCTCCCAAGTTTATCTCTACGGTTTCTTCGGCGTAGCCCATTCTGCTGCAAGAGACAAATAGCGCTCAAGACTTCTTCTTAAAAAAGACTCATGTAGGTAAGATAGTTTTAGACGTTGCTCAAGACTAGTAACACCGTCATGACAAAGGTAACAGCTCAAACCAGCCTAATAACCCTAATAAATGTGGTCTGAACCAGCTAACAAAAATATCACTCCGTCGCCCACTCTGGCACCAAATAGCATCAAAATCCATTAAATAAATCTTCGGCGACAATTTCATCAGATAATCCATTCTGACCAACATACTTGCTAGGCTTTGCTCAGCGAGTATCCTTTTCTATGAGTTCTTCCGTACCATGCCCTATAGCATGTATTCTTTTTTACACATATCATTGCGCCACTTTAAACAAGGTCTTTATAGTGCATATCGGTAACAAAAACACCATTATGGTGCAACTGTTGGCGTCATAAATACCAATAAAGAACAGTATTGGTGCAATTTCATGACTTTTAAGCTTGGCATAAATATTGAAGCATTATTAACAGTCAGAAACGGTTCGTTAACTTAACCTACCTCTCTGTTACTTTAATTTTTCGGAGAAATTTATGTCTTTACTACCAAGTTTTGCCACCGCCACCACTGCTAACAAAGGTACTCATACCAATTCTAAATTCTCATCACGCTTCTCAGTATTGGCAGTAGCTGTTGTAGGCAGCTTAAGCCTTATTGGTTGCCAAAAACCTGCGGAAACAGCAGAGACTGAAGAAACAGCAGAAACGACAACTACTCCTGCAGCAGATGGTGAAACGATCAAGGTAGGTGTTCTGCATTCTTTGTCAGGCACGATGGCGATTTCTGAAACATCACTGAAAGACACTGCTCTTATGACCATCGAAGAAATTAACGCTAATGGTGGTGTGTTAGGTAAACAGTTAGAGCCAATCGTGGTAGATCCGGCTTCTGATTGGCCTCTATTCGCTGAAAAAGCACGTCAGCTTTTAACCCAAGACGAAGTAGATGTCATGTTTGGTGGTTGGACTTCAGTATCACGCAAATCAGTCTTGCCAGTGGTTGAAGAATTAAATGGCTTGATGTTTTACCCTGTACAGTACGAAGGTCAAGAACAATCAGAAAACATCTTTTACACTGGTGCAGCGCCTAACCAGCAAGCTATCCCAGCACTTGAATACTTAATGAGCCCAGAAGGTGGTAGTGCTGAACGCTTTGTATTACTAGGCACTGACTATGTCTATCCTCGTACAACCAACCAGATTTTACGTGCTTTCTTAGAATCTAAAGGCATCGCTGAAGAAGACATCATGGAAGAATATACTCCATTTGGCTTCAGCAACTATCAGACTATCGTTGGCAACATTAAGAGCTTCGCCACTGGTAAAAATACAGCAGTCATCTCTACGATTAACGGTGACTCAAACGTGCCATTCTATCGCGAGCTTGCCAACCAAGGCATTGAAGCTTCTGATATCCCAGTCATGGCATTCTCAGTCGGTGAAGAAGAACTTCGTGGTATCGATACCAGCTTATTAGAAGGGCATTTGGCGGCATGGAACTACTTTATGTCGGTTAAAAACCCGACCAATAGCGACTTTACCGCAAAGTATAAACAGTTTGCACAGGACAACAACCTACCAAATGCTGACAAAGTCGTGACTAACGATCCTATGGAAGCCACTTATGTCGGTATCAATATGTGGAAACAAGCGGTTGAAGACGCTGGCACCACTGATGTCGATCAAGTACGTATCAGCATGGCAGGACAAACTTTCGACGCTCCATCAGGCTACACACTCAAAATGGACGAAGAAAACCATCATTTATGGAAGCCTGTCATGATCGGTCAAATCCGTGCCGATGGTCAGTTTGATGTGATCAATAAAACGCCAGAAGTCATTCGTGCTGAGCCATGGAGTCAGTACATTCCTGAATAATTATTCAGTAGCTTACCGTTATCCACTCGCAGTAATAAAAGTGAACCGGTCTCCACGACCGTTCACTTTTTTACAAAAAACACCCCTACATATCGGTTCTAACCACCTAAGAACACTCAGATAATTGTATTTTCATCACTGTTTTATCCATTGCCTTTCATAGGTTGTGCATCATTGCAGGGGTTGTCGACTTAAAATAACTTTGGAGCCGTATAAGATGCTACTCCCACTATCACCCACAGAAGCGAGAAATCCAGCGTTCAGAACTGGTCGTGATATCAGTACGACTGTGCTGGCGTTAGCTCATACAGATACTTATAAACAAGGGTTAATGAAACGTCTTATGAACCTTTGTTTATGGGTGCCCGTTTTATTCGTCCTATTACTAAGTACACTATCTTTGGTACCCACACATGCCCATGCGCAAAGTCAAACTACAGACATTGCAGATAACATCGCGGATAACGTGGATACCGTAGATAGCATGGATAGCACAGTTTCTAAAGTTTCTGTGGCCGACTCATCAACTGTCACTGATTCAACTGTAGTGGCTACCGCCAATCCGTCAGGCGATGCCATTGAGCAGTTTGTGGCGGCAGACTTTCAAAATCGCCAAGCGATGCTCAATAGCTGGCCTGGTTCACTTGAAAGTCTAGACACTTTGGTTGAGCTCATTGGTAACGATGAGTTATATCAGGGCAATGCAGGGCAAACATATCTGCTCAATAGCGAAGACCAACTGTTTTCGTACCCAGATGAACAGGAGCTAACAGATTGGCCAAGTGACTTATCACAAGTCACATTGACCAATACATTACGCTCAGCACTTACTTTCGGTCAAGCAAAAGCCAAGCTTGAGTCAGACGACAAAACGATGCGCTTGCAAGCTGTAGACATCCTATCTGACAACATTGATCAGGTAGACCCTGCAGCTATCTCCGCTGCCAGCGCCCAAGAAAGCGACGACCAGGTGAAAGAAGCACTAGCAGTTTTACAAGCTCGTATTGATTTTCGAGATGGTGATCTCCCCACTCAGATTGCAGCAGTGGACTTACTAGCCGATAGTGACAGCCCTCAAGTTTTGGTTGACTTACGAACTGCACTAGCAGCAGAAAATCTAGACCCAGCGCTAAAAAGCTCTCTAGAACAGGCTGAAAGCGACGTTGCTAGCCGTATCAAAACCAGCACTTGGATCGGGCATTTATTTACCGGTATGAGTACTGCCAGTATCTTATTACTCGCAGCTCTCGGTCTTGCGATCACTTTTGGTTTGCTTGGTGTCATCAATATGGCGCATGGTGAGCTGATTATGATTGGCGCTTATGTCACCTACGTGGTTCAAAACCTATTTCAGTCTTATTTTCCTACGATGACAGGTTGGTATTTACTCGCCGCTATACCTGCTGCCTTTTTGGTCAGCGCCATTATAGGCATGATCATTGAGCGAATTGTCATTCGACCCTTGTATGGCCGTGAGCTAGAAACATTACTGGCTACCTTTGGTGTCAGCCTCATCCTCATGCAGTTAGTACGCATGACCTTTGGCGCACAAAACGTAGAAGTCAGTAATGTCGCATGGTTAAGTGGTGCATATCAAGTATCAGCAAGCTTGTCACTGCCGTACAACCGTATTGCCATTATCGGATTTACCGTGGTGGTGTTGGGACTCCTGATTTATTTACTTAACAAAACCCGCTTTGGCTTGTTTGTGCGTGCTGTAACGCAAAACCGTCAAATGGCTCGCTCAGTTGGTATTCCGTCTGCTCGCATTGACATGTTTGCCTTCGGTCTTGGTTCTGGCTTAGCAGGGCTTGCTGGCTGTGCACTCGCCCAAGTCGGTAACGTCGGACCTGATCTCGGTCAGAGTTATATTATTGATGCGTTCTTAGTCGTCGTGGTTGGCGGTGTCGGACAAGTATGGGGCGCTGTATTGGCATCCTTAGGTCTTGGTGTCAGTGGTACGGTGCTTGAAATTGGCATTGGTGCTGTTTTGGCTAAGATTGTGTTATTGGTTCTTGTGATTCTGTTTATCCAGAAACGTCCGCAAGGTTTATTCGCCCTCAAAGGCCGTTTTGTGGATTAAGGAGAATTTCATGCGTATATCTCAACTCTTATCTGACTCCCCACGTAGTTCTATTTTGATTGGATTGTGCTTTTTAGTACTTCTTATACTACCGTGGTTGCACCTATTACCAGAAACCTCAACTTTTCATCTGTCTTCCTATTGGGTCACCTTGATAGGTAAAATCATGGCGCTTGCCATGGTTGCTCTAGCGTTAGATTTAGTATGGGGCTATGCCGGTATTTTAAGCTTAGGTCACGGTCTCTACTTTGCCTTAGGCGGTTACGCCTTTGGTATGTACCTAACTCGCGAAACAGCAGGTGACGGACTACCCGACTTCATGCGTTTCTTGAGCTGGACTGAGATGCCGTGGTACTGGGCAGGCACACAGAATTTTTGGTGGGCCATGGCATTGGTTGTATTAGTGCCAGGATTGGTCGCATTTATATTTGGTTTCTTGGCTTTTCGCTCAAAAATCAAAGGGGTGTATTTTTCAATTATTACCCAAGCCATGACCTATGCTGCGGCCTTGCTGTTTTTCCGCAACGAAACGGGATTCGGTGGCAACAACGGATTCACAGGTTTTACCACACTGCTTGGTTATGACATCACTGCTTCTTCAACCAGAGCCATGTTGTGTTTCACTACCGCTTTGGCGCTGTTACTATCATATTTAGGGCTACGCTATCTGATGAACCAGCCGTATGGTCGGGTGCTTGGTGCCATACGCGATAATGAAAATCGCTTGCAGTATTTGGGTTATCGCACGCTTTGGTACAAGCTTTCTGCTTGGGTATTGTCTGCCGTGATTGCCGGTCTCGCTGGGGCTCTATATGTCCCGCAAGTTGGTATCATCAATCCAGGTGAGATGAACCCCGTCAACTCTATCGAGATGGCTGTATGGGTCGCTGCTGGCGGACGAGGATCACTCATTGGTGCTATCGTCGGTGCTGGCACAGTCAACGCTATCAAAACGTACTTCACTGTGGCTTATCCTGAATTTTGGTTGCTGATCTTAGGTGGACTATTCGTGGTCGTCACTTTATTCCTACCAAACGGTATCATTGGTGTGCTAGATCGCTTTAAGAAGGAAAAAGAATAATGACAAAACAACCTAATGACTCTGCTCATCGAGAGCCCTCTAAAGGCGTGTCTGCTAAACCCACTACCACTTTGGCTGAAGATTATGGTGACAGTGCTGGTTTAGCGCGCCCTGTGCCAAAATCAGTCCAAGATATGAGGGACGGTATCGCCCTTTATTTGGAAGAAGTCAGTGTGTGGTTTGACTCGTTTCGAGCGCTTAATGACTTGTCGCTATATATTGAAACGGGTGAGTTGCGTTGTATCATTGGTCCTAATGGTGCAGGCAAAACCACCTTGATGGATGTCATCACCGGCAAAACTCGCCCGACAGAAGGTAGTGCATTTTTTGGTCAAACGCATGATTTATCAGCGTTATCTACTGAAGAGATCGCAGAAGCAGGTATTGGACGTAAATTTCAAAAACCTACTGTCTTTGAAAATTTCACTGTCCTTGATAACTTAATGCTTGCAGCCCCCGAAGACAAACGTGTCTCAAAAAGCTGGTTCACTAAAGCCAATGCCGATATTAAGGATACGCTCGACTCAACACTAGAGCAGATACGTTTGAAAGACATGATTAACAAGCCAGCAGGGCTACTATCTCATGGTCAAAAGCAGTGGTTAGAAATCGGTATGCTACTGATGCAACGACCAAAAATTATCTTGCTAGATGAGCCAGTAGCAGGCATGACAGACGCCGAAACTGAACATACCGCTGAGCTATGTCTGCGCCTTAAGAAAGATCACACCTTAGTTGTGGTCGAACACGACATGACCTTTATCGATGCCATCAGTGAGAAGGTGACTGTTTTGGCAAATGGCGCCATTCTGGCAGAAGGCACCCTGTCAGAAGTACAAAACGATGAAGCCGTTATTGAGACATATCTCGGTCGATAACGTCCGATAAAGGCTAGCAAATGCATAAATAAGCTGTCTACAAGATCGTAGCTCGATACGTTCTCACAAGAACTGAGAACCTTGCAACAAGCAGGCTAATAATTAAAAGTAAAGGTATCTATATGTTAGAAGTCAATGGCATAAATCAATATTATGGTGGCAGTCACATCTTACGGGATGTCACCCTCGCTGCCCCTGTAGGCGAATGTAGCGTGGTGTTGGGTCGTAATGGCGTGGGGAAAACCACCTTGCTAAAATGCTTGATGGGTATCCTACCCATTAAGTCAGGTGAAATTTTATTAAACGGTAAAGATATTAGTAAGATGACGCCTGAACAGCGCGTCCGTACAGGGCTAGCCTATGTCCCACAAGGGCGTGATATCTTCTCTACTCTGACCGTTGAAGAAAACATCCTAATCGGTATGGCCAAGTTCTCACAACGTAAAGCGAGCAAAGTGCCCAAGCACTTGTATGATATATTTCCCGTACTAGATGAGATGAAACATCGCCGCGGTGGTGACTTGTCTGGTGGCCAGCAACAGCAGCTCGCCATTGCAAGAGCACTCGCCTCTGAGCCCTCAGTACTGATTTTGGATGAGCCAACGGAAGGTATCCAGCCCTCCATTATCAAAGACATTGGTAGAGTCATTCGTAGTCTTGCTGATAAAGGTGATATGTCAATCGTTTTGGTAGAGCAGTTTTATGAGTTTGCCGAAGAGCTTGCTGATAACTATACCGTGCTGTCTCGTGGACAAGTGGTGGCTCAAGGCGCTGGCAGTGACATGGCTGAAAACAATATTCAAGAGTTAGTGGCTATTTAAGAGCGCTATAACAACAGCGCTATATTTTTATGGTCTATTTCGCTATGATAGCCAAGGCGAGTGCTTGAAGAAAGTGGTGATAAATATAGGGAATCGGCTATAACCCACTCATTCTTCCAGCACAAACCACACAAACACTTGATTATCACAACTGGTCGCCGTAATTAATAGACACAACTAATAGCCACAAAGCGCTCAAGACAGTCCGTAAAGATTTGTACTATTTACTAACCGCCTTGGCAATACACCGCACAGTCTCAGGAAGATTTTATTTTGACTTGGCAATCCTCTCTACAACTCCATTTTGATAGTGCCGCTCATACGGCAAAAACGCGGCTGTATCATCGTGCTCATACCGGTGCACTCGTGGTACAACGGCCACTATACCCCGAACCCGACCAGCAAGCAGGTATTTGCCATATCTATGTTTTGTATCCTCCGGCTGGTATCGCTGATGATGATCGCTTAACACTAGACTTCAAACTGCAATCCAATAGCCATGCAGTAATCACCACACCCGGCGCCGGTAAATGGTATGGTCAACGTGAGTCACGACGCCCTATAACCTCTAGCGATTCATCAGCAGCCACCGACCTAAGTCAAGAAGTAAACGATAACATCAGCGCAGAACAGCATATCGACGCTCATATTGATGATGATGCCATCCTTGAGTGGCTACCCCAAGAAAGCATTTATTACGATCACTCTGTCTCTACCGCCAATAATCGTTTTTATTTGGCCAAAACAGCCAGTCTTATCACTTGGGATATCGCTGTCTTTGGACGCCAAGCCTATCAAGAAACTTTTGCCAACGGTCATTATACCAACCATCTAGAAGTACGCCGTGACGGAGAGTTACTGGTCAGTGATCACACCTCTCAGCCAGCAAATAGCCGCTGGTTTGTCTCACCGCTAGGGCTAGATAATCAACACATACATGGCACATTATGGGCAATACCGAGTGCTGACGTGATTGATCCTGACCTGCAAAACAACCCGCTACAGCTTGGACAGTTCTTAGACAAAACCCTTACTGAGATACGTAGTGTTGTCGACAGTCAAAAGCTACCCATACAATGCACGCATAACTACCAAGGTATCAATTGTCGATACTTAGGTACAGATGTGCGTGCCTGTTTCGAAGCTTTCTATCAAGTGCGTGAGCTAATCAGAGAAAGATGGTTTAAGATTGAACCACATCGACCGCGAATCTGGGATACCTAACTCCAGCTAAAGCTCAATGAGCTTTTAATGACTTTATAAAGTAAGAAAAATAAACACTAAGGATGCGCCATGCAATTAAGTCCCACAGAAAAAGACAAACTGATGCTATTCACTGCAGGTATGGTAGCCGAACGTCGTAAAGAGCGAGGCGTCAAGCTAAACTACCCTGAGTCCATCGCCTATATCAGTATGCAGCTGATGGAAGGTGCTCGTGAAGGCAAAACCGTGGCGCAACTCATGAGTGAAGGTGCCACCTACCTCACTGCTGATGATGTCATGGAAGGTATTGCTGATATGATTCACGATGTGCAAGTTGAGGCGACATTCCCTGACGGTACCAAGCTTGTGACTGTGCACAACCCTATCGTATAACTGGTTAGGGTTGCTTTGTTGAATAGCTTGGAACAGCTTACATACCGAGCAAAACATACCCTCTGTCAGCGCTATTCTATCAGTACTAAGTCGGTACCATGGTCGAATAATCAAACATGCCCAATGAAGGATAATAAAAATGACGATGAAACCAGGTGAAACTAACATTAAAGCAGGTGACATGGCCTTAAATGCTGGTCGCTGTGTTCAAACAGTGGCAGTCATAAATACAGGGGACCGCCCTATCCAAATCGGCTCTCACTATCACTTCTTTGAAGTAAACGAGGCATTGAGCTTTGATAGAGAGTCGACACGTGGCTACCGCCTTAATATTATCTCTGGCACTGCCGTCCGTTTTGAACCGGGTCAACAGCGTGATGTCGAATTGGTTGCCATTGCAGGTAAACAGCATATTTACGGTTTTGCAGACAAGGTCATGGGCGCTGTTGACGTAAAACCTACCAAAAAAACGTCACAGAAGCGTGTTGACAGACGTATCCATGCTGAGCATTTTGGTCCCACGACAGGCGATAAGGTACGATTATCAGATACCAATTTATGGCTTGAAGTAGAGTACGACTTGACCAGTCAAACGAATACTTCCGCGGACGATGGTACAGTAGACTCTGACGGCAGCTGTGTTGGTGAAGAGATTAAGTTTGGTGGTGGTAAGGTCATCCGTGATGGTATGGGGCAATCGCAACTGCTCGGTGACCAAGTTGCCGACACAGTCATCACCAATGCCTTGATTGTCGACTATACTGGTATTTATAAGGCAGATGTCGCTATTAAAGACGGTCGCATCAGCGCAATAGGCAAAGCAGGCAATCCTGATATTCAGCCCAATGTTACACTGCCTATCGGTGCAGGTACAGAGATCATCGCTGGCGAAGGTAAAATCTTGACGGCAGGTGGTATCGATAGCCACATTCACTTTATTGCCCCCCAGCAGTGTGAAACAGCGTTGATGTCCGGCGTTACGACGATGCTCGGCGGTGGCACAGGACCTGCCGAAGGTACACTAGCCACCACTTGTACGCCAGGCGCTTACCATATTCAAAGCATGCTAAAAGCGGTTGACTCCATCCCTATCAATATTGGTCTATTAGGTAAAGGCAATGTGAGTTTACCTGACCCTATTAAAGAGCAAATTGCAGCAGGCGCTGTAGGGCTCAAACTTCATGAAGACTGGGGCTCCACGCCCAAAGCCATTGATAACTGTTTAACGGTGGCAGAAGAGTACGATGTGCAAGTGGCGATTCATTCTGATACGCTAAACGAAAGTGGCTATTTAGAGAGTACGCTAGGCGCCTTTAAAGACCGCTGTATTCATACCTTCCATACCGAGGGTGCGGGTGGTGGTCATGCACCGGATATTTTAAAAGCCATCGGCGAACCCAACGTCTTACCCTCGTCCACCAACCCTACTCGCCCATTTACGATCAATACCATTGATGAGCATCTCGATATGCTGATGGTTTGCCATCATCTCAGTCCATCTATCGCTGAAGATGTTGCCTTTGCAGAAAGCCGTATTCGTAAAGAAACCATCGCTGCCGAAGACATTTTGCACGACATCGGTGCCATTTCTATGATGAGTAGTGACTCTCAAGCGATGGGTCGAGTCGGCGAAGTGATCATCCGTACTTGGCAAACGGCTGACAAAATGAAAGCGCAACGTGGGCACTTGGCTCCTGATGCCTCTGCTAAAACAGAACAGTCTACAGACAGTATCGCGTTGGGTCAGACTGACGCTGATAGTGGTAACGATAACTTTCGTGTTAAACGCTATATTGCAAAGTACACCATCAACCCTGCTATCACACACGGTATCAATGACGAAGTTGGCTCAGTAGAAGTGGGTAAATGGGCAGATCTGATTTTATGGTCACCTGCGTTCTTTGGCGTGAAACCCGACCGTATCATCAAAGGTGGCTTGATAGCGGCATCTCCTATGGGCGACCCCAATGCCTCCATCGCAACCCCGCAGCCCGTGCATTACCGTGCTATGTTTGGCAGCTTTCCTAAGACGGTGGCGCAAACCTGTATCACCTTTATGTCAGGCGACTCTATACAAAAAGAAGTGGACAAGGCGTTGAGGCTAGAAAAAGTCATCAAACCAGTACATAACATTCGCCAAGTACGCAAACAGGACATGAAATTCAACAGCTACTGTCCTGATATGCAGGTCAACCCAGAAACCTATGAAGTGTATGCTGATGGCGAGCTACTGACCTGTGAACCCGCAGAACACTTACCGATGGCACAGCGTTACTTTTTATTCTAAAGTCAAAAACTTATAAAAATAAGCAGATATAGAAGCAACAAACCCCAAAAGAAAGATGACGCTCACCCAAGTATCGTGCATCATATTTTCCATCACCTACATAGTACAGCTTATGTATAGTCGGTTCATTTTAAAAACGATACAACGGGACTGATACATACTTTTTGCAGCCTCTGTCAGCGTGAGCACAGCAAGCAAAAAAACTTGTATTAGTCCTGCGTTAATAAATTACGTCTCCTTTTTATTTGGGATTCACTATATTTTAATTCACTGTACTTTAACTTTGTGTTTAAACTTTAAAGAGCCATAGATATTGTTATGAAAATTTATACTCAACGCCTAGAAAAATCAGACCTGAGCACAGAACAACAAACCACTATCGAACAGCAAAAACAAGCAAAAAACCATTTATGTTTGGACTTTGACACCCGTCAGCGTAGCCGATTTAAAGCCAAAACCGAGAGCAATGAAACCCTTGGGGTTGATTTGCCCCGTACAGCAACGCTAAAAAGTGGCTGCGTACTAGCAAATAGCCAAGGAGACTTGATTCAGATTATGGCTGCCAAGCAAACCTTGGTTGAAGTCACTGCTGATAATGGCTTTGATCTTATGAAAGGGGCTTACCATTTGGGTAATCGCCATGTGCCGTTGATGATCACCCCTAATGCACTGTACTTCGAGCCAGACCATGTTTTGGAGGCGATGTTGAGTCAGCTTGGACTACAGACCCAAGCCGTACAAGCGCCCTTTGAGCCAGAAACTGGTGCTTATAAAGGCAGTGAAGGCGGACACGCTCATTCACATCACCATGCATCTGGTCACTCACACAGCCACTCAAATAGTCATTCCCATGATTCGTCGCATGCAAGTCACTCACACTCACATAGCCACAGCAGCAGCTCCCATGATTGAGGTGAACGACCATAATGACAAAGAGGTAACTGGCCGTCTACTAATGCTGGCGTCGAGTAACCTACCTATTGGCAGCTATACCTACTCACAAGGTGTAGAGCCCGCTATTGAGTCAGGGCTTATTCATGATGAAAGCAGCTGTCTGACATTTATGAGTGATTATCTGGAGCTGGCATTATGTCGTTATGAATTACCGTTATTAGCATTGATGATTGAAGCCCTTGATATTGAAGACTTAGCACTTGCTGACGCTTTAGGGGCAGATTATCATGCCAGTCGCGAAACCAAAGAGTTTGTTTATGAATCAAACCAACTCACGCTCTCGTTGTCTTCATGGTTAGATGAAGTGCTTGAGCTCAATGTCCCAGACAGTTTGCTTATTCATGGATTCTTGCCACTATTTGCCCAAATCAGCTCACACTGGCAATTGCAACCAGCGCAAGCAGTGACGACCTATGCTTTTGGTCAAATAGAAAACATGGTGCTGGCCGCTGTTAAAACGGTTCCGCTTGGACAAATGGCAGGACAACGAATAATTTGGCAACTGCAGCAGTTGTTGAGCAAACAGGTGCACGCATTGGCGGCCAAAGTCAAGGACAGTTTCCTGCAAATTCAGTCTATGCCGATAGAGGCTGATACGACACAAGCTGACACCGTACGAGCCAGCACCACTGAAACTGACACCATTAATGAAAGCACCGCTAAGCTCAATCTGCTTTTTGCAAAGCTAAACATATCAGCCAGCTTACCGAATTTAGCGATACTGTCATGCCAGCACGAAAGGCAGTACAGCCGATTATTCCGCTCTTAAGCCCTCAATAATTAACACTTAAAAACAAAACGCTAACTATCATAAAGTTAAGTAAGGAAAAATATTTATGGCACTTACCCCAAAAACTGAAAGCAAGACACCAGACACAACGCTATCTCCACTACGTCTAGGTATTGGCGGTCCTGTTGGTTCAGGCAAAACAGCATTGACGCTTCGGTTGTGTCAACAAATGCGTGACAGTGTCAACATGGCTGTAGTCACCAATGACATTTATACCAAGGAAGATTCAGAGTTTTTGACCCGCAATGAAGCGATGCCAGCTGAGCGTATTCGCGGCGTTGAAACAGGTGGTTGCCCGCACACAGCCATTCGTGAAGATGCATCAATCAACCTATCTGCTATCGCCGAATTACAGAATCAGTTTGACGGGCTTGAGCTCATCATCATTGAATCTGGTGGTGATAATTTAGCAGCCACTTTTAGTCCAGAGCTGTCTGATTTAACCTTATACGTCATCGATGTTTCAGCAGGAGATAAAATCCCTCGCAAAGGCGGACCTGGCATTATGAAGTCGGACTTGCTCATCATCAACAAAACCGATCTTGCTCCTTTGGTAGGCGCGTCACTTGAGGTCATGGATCGCGATGCAAAGAAAATGCGTGGGGATAAACCTGTGGTCTTTACCAATATGAAAACCGGCGAAGGTGTAGATGATATTGTTGCCTTTATCAAAGACAAAGGAATGATCGGTGCAGCGTAAAACACTGATTCTACTGCAATAAAAACCTGATGACATTCTACTGGCTTTAGCCACAGCAAGCAATCAAGAAAGTTCTGCATCAGCAGCACGTGTTGTATCAACACTACTTTCCACCGACTATAGAGTGTGTCCTCGATGCAATCGATTTAAAACATAATGAGTTTATTGATAAATATTTGAATGCATAAGAAAAGCCTTGCAGCATCTGCGTTGCAAGGCTTTTCTTATAAGTATAGTTTTACTTTTAATCAGGCATCCCAAATCAGATAGATTTAGCGACTATTAATTTAGAATAACCCCAGTTCGGGATAAGGGCTCAAAAAAAAGATAAAAAAAGAAGTCCGAAGT
>NZ_JAKDUI010000041.1 GCF_030457785.1 Psychrobacter sp.
TCAATCGCGAGAAGCGCTAGACTATAGCAGTAGGCATCAGTATATTGAATTATCCTAGCACAAAAGCGTTGATTACTTTTGTCATCAACATGTGAATGATGTGAAATATTTATGGAAATGAACACTGAAAATCAACATGATAAATGAGTAACTTTTCTTAACTAACCGTTTAGTTTAAACGCTGTAAAATATCAATTTTTGAATATCGAATGAAAAATATCGAATAACGAGTAAAAAATAAGGTCTTATATCTACCACAAAATTTATTTTATGATGAGAGTGTGTCCTCAATCACTGAAAGGAGTGTAGTCAATATGAGTAACTATTTAGATGCGGTTGTCAAAGAGCACAATCCATCGAAAAAAAAGATAGATAGAGCCGTCATCTGGTTGCATGGCTTAGGTGCTAGTGGTCATGATTTTGAGCCTGTGGTACCGCAGCTTGGTCTGTCTGATGACATGGCTGTCCGTTTTATATTTCCGCATGCGCCCAAACGCCCAGTGACGGTGAACGGTGGTATGGTGATGCCTGCGTGGTATGACATCTTGGAAATGAGTCTTGAGCGCAAGGTAGATATCGCTCAGATCGAGACGTCTGCACAGCAAATAAATGATTTGATTGCTCGTGAGGTTGAGCGTGGTGTCACTCCTGAACATATCGTGATTGCTGGGTTTTCACAGGGTGGGGCGGTGGCTTATCACGTCGCATTGAGCCATCCGAAACGTTTAGCAGGATTGATGACGCTTTCTACTTATCTGGCGACCGACGATCATATTGAGTATAGTGAAGCTAACAAAGAGATGCCGATATTGATTGAGCATGGTTCTCACGACCCTGTTGTTCCTGTAGTTTTAGGTGAGCAGGCGCAGCAGCTTTTATCAGGTAAAGGCTATAGTGTCGCGTATCACACCTATCCAATGGCGCATCAGGTTTGCATGCCACAGATTCAAAATATCGGTAAGTGGCTGAACGCTGTTTTGGCTTAGTATGCCTAGCTGTAATTTAATGTAATACAGACAATGTATAGGTTGCAACGCGGCAGATAGTTACTATATAATGGCCAGTCTTATTGGGGATGTTCTGGCTTCGACGCTGGTGATGAAACTCAATGATGCATGTCGAGAGTGTATGTCCTCTCGTAAATCAAACATATATTGTTATAGTCGCAAACGACGAAACTTACGCTCTAGCAGCATAAACCCTGCTTACTGCGTTGCTGATTACCTATAGTCGGTTAACCCAGTTGAAGCGCACGCATATAGGTTCGCCACAAGTGGTTGTCTCAACCGCTTGGGTCCAAAAGTAGAGAATCGTCCAATCCATCCTGCCTGTCGGATCGGTGCGGATTAAAACCAAAGACAGAATCTAAACATGTAGAGTCATGAGCGTAATGCTGGCGGACGCGGGTTCAACTCCCGCCATCTCCACCAAACAACGATAAAGGGCTTGTTCGTAGCGATACGGCAAGCCCTTATTTTATGGGCGTTTGAAACGTCTAGAGAATATTGTGAGTGATGGAAAGGCTTATGGAGTCTAAGCACCCTCATAGAGTATAGGCAGCATTGTTGGGTATTGCAGTTGGTGCTACACGATCGTTTTTACTGTCATTGTTGAGCGCTATGATGATATAGCATCTTTATTTAATGGCGATCTTTTTGTTTTTTGTCGCTTGATTTTGCCTGTACAACACTTGAAAGTGCTATCGACATTGTTTTAGAATGGCATTCTTAACGGTTTTGTATCTTTTGTTAATGTTTTATTTCTAGAATGCACGGCAAGTTAGCTAGAAAAATACGAGGAAACGAACCTCTACTTATACCCTTGCAGGGTTCCTGTGTGGGTAACACGATGATTCTATCATGTCTACTAAGCGTCCCAAGCTTGTCTTAAGATATTCATCACCATCAATGATGTGGTTGAGCATGCTATTCGCATGTTTCGCCTGGATCATGCACATCACTCCATTACTGACGCCTTTGTGGGATGACAACCTCCATTTAGGCCATAGTATTCAGATTGAAGTTGTATCAGCAGCTGCGCAATATGAGCGTATAAAATCTGATATCGATCATAGCAATCATCACTTACCTGATGATAGTGCGGCCCGTCATTGGCATCATCATACTGCACATAACGCAGCGCCCTCGGCGGATGATGCAGATATTACCGTCGATGCAAGTCAGTTACCTAAAGCGTCGTACGACAGAGACAAGATTGCAAGGTCTGACCCTGATACAGCCCCAACCATTACCTGTGACCTCTGTGCGGGTACCTCTGCCGCACTGGTTCCAGTTGCTTTTACGCATACCGACTCTGTTTTGGTTGAGTTGCCTACTGTATCTGCCACCTATATTTCTTATCTGCGTAACACATCCCACCCTAGTAATTTTTTACGACCTCTCACACGCGCTCCTCCACAAGTTACATTCACTTGATTAGTCATGGTCGATAGCATTGAACTGCTCATCACCATTGCTACTCGTAGTCCAATATCATTGTAGTTTATTAATATCAAGGCATTGACCATATGTGGTCAGCCAGCGAGTACTTTGCACGCTTTAGGCATGCTTCGAGTCCAAGCTGGTTGATGAACTCGTTAGTCCCTGTCTGTCAGCTGCAATTAAACTATTGTGATTAGAATGTCGCCTATTTATATCGGTGAACTATTTATCTCGGTGGACGATCAGTCGAGCCTACATTAAGCGCATCAATTGCTAAAAAATGCGATAGGCATCTCGACTGGCGCACCGATTTCATAAAATAGCTTTATAACTTTTTAGGAAAACGAGATGTTAAATTCATCAAAGAACGCTACACCTGCTCTAAAACTCAGTGTCTTAACGTTAGCATTGTTTCAAATCAGTAGTGCCTATGCTGTTGATAACACGGCGCAAACCGACCATGCGCATACTTCGGATATGCCGCATGTGCAATTGCCGGCGATTGCTGTTCAAGCATCAGTATCAAATGACAGGACCCTTGGAACGGCAGCAACGTTCAATCATAGAGACATAGATGGTCAGCAGGCTGCCACAAGCGATACCGCGACGATACTGACAAAAATTCCAGGGCTAAATGTCCAGAGTGCTGGCGGTATCTCAAACCTACCAGTGATGAGAGGCTTGGCTGATAACCGTTTGCGTATCTTAGTCGATGGTGTGGATTCAATCGCATCTTGCCCAAATAGCATGAACTCACCATTGTCTTATATCACTCCAAGCTCTGTAGATGAGACCACTGTTTATGCAGGGGTAACGCCAGTGAGTGTCGGTGGTAATAGCATTGGTGGTACGATCGTCGTTGAAACGGGTGATCCTATCTTTGCTGAAGATTGTGAAATCGTGACCTCAGGTGAAGTTGGCGCCTTTTATCGTAGTAATGGTGATGCCTACGGTGCCAATGTATCTGCAACGGCAGCAAACGATAAGTTCAGCATCACCTATAAAGGCAGCTACGATACAGCTGATAATTACGATGCTGGCGGTGACTTTAAGTCTTATACCGATGCTAGTGGCAGCGGTCAAAATTTAGCCAAAGATGAAGTTGGTTCAACTGCTTTTGAAAGCCAGAATCAGTCTTTAGATGTTGCATACAAAAATGGCGACCATCTACTGCAAGGTACCTATCTATGGCAACGTGTGCCAGAAGAGCTGTACCCAAACCAACGTATGGACATGCTAGATAACCAACTTGATCGTGTGAACTTACGTTATAAAGGTGATATGAACTGGGGGCAGTTAGAGGCACAAGCCTATCATGAAAATGTCGATCACTATATGAACTTCGGTGAGGATAAACAGTTCATGTATGGTGATGCGGCTGGCATGCCTATGTATACCGACAGTGAGACAATTGGTGTCAATCTACGAGGTGAGATTGATCTGAGCGATCAAAGCACTCTGAAAATCGGTACGGAATTCCAAGACTATACCCTCAATGATTTATGGCCAGCTTCTGGTACTGGCATGATGGGGCCTGATGAGTTCCAAAATATTAATAATGGAGAACGTCAGCGAGTTGGTGTCTATGGTGAATGGGAAAAGCAGGTAGCGCCACAGTGGACCACGCAATTGGGTGCGCGTTACGAAAACGTGCGCACTAGCACTGATAAAGTCAGAGGCTATGATGATGTAGACGTGGTGATGATGGATATGGGAATGGGAATGATGATGTCTATGCCGGTATTTGAAAGACGGGATAGTGATCTTCTAAATGCCAGTGACCGCGACACGACCGACCATAATTTTGACGCAACTGCCATGGCTCGCTATGACATTGATTCGCAACGTTCGATTGAGATAGGTGCGGCACATAAAGAGCGTACACCTAGTTTGTATGAGCGCTATTCTTGGTCGACATGGAGTATGGCTTCGATCATGAACAATACCGTTGGTGATGGTAATGGTTACTTTGGTGATCCTAACCTCAGCCCAGAAAAATCCAACACGCTGTCGGTAACCTTTGACTGGCGTGGTGCTGATGATAGCTGGGGTGTGACAGCAACGCCTTATTACTCGCACATCGACGATTATGTCGACGCTGTACAGTGGGATGCGTCGGCCAATACCGCTGCAGCCACCCAAGCTGTCGACCAATATACTGTGCTACGCTATGTCAACCAAGATGCCAGAATATATGGCATAGATATTACCGCTGATCGTTATTTAGCGTCTAACGCTTTGGGTAACTGGGGTCTTACTGGCTCATTGAGCTATACCAATGGTAAAAATAAAGATACTGGATCACATCTGTATAACATCATGCCGCTCAATGCTAGTGTCGCGCTCAACCATGAATACAATGGTTGGAGTAACCAAGTGGAAGTAGTCGGTGTGGCGGCGAAAGATGATGTATCAACGCCACGCAACGAAATCAAAACAGCCGGCTATGGTTTATTGAACCTCAGTACTGGTTATCAGTTCGATGATGTCACTATTGAGGCAGGAATCGAAAATGTATTAGACAAAAACTATGCATTACCACTAGGCGGGTCTTACATGGGTCAAGGTAGTACTATGGGTTTGAATGGTGAATTAACGACAGGTTCTAACTGGGGTACTGCAGTGCCTGGTGCAGGTCGTTCGTTCTATATGGGTATCAATTACAAGTTCTAATGATGAGTTAGGTCACTAATCCAGGTGTATTCTCATTTGTATCACTGTTTTCAAAATGAGGATACCGCCTGGTTGACCTTGCTAATAATAGCTTTAATGATATGTATTTCTCTAAAATTTAGGAAGCAACCTTATGACTACAGCGTTATTGGTGGCAGCATTCTTAATGGGTTTTTTTGGGTCGCCGCATTGTTTAGGTATGTGTGGTGGTATTGTCACCGCCTTTGGGCTTTCCATGAAAGATACCAGCCCAGCTAAAAAACGTGGCTTGGTAGCGACTTATCACTTCGGACGTCTACTTAGCTATGCCTTGCTCGGCTTAATCGCGGGAGTGATTGGTACGACTGTGTTGACGCCATTGATGGTTGGCAATAACACACCTCGAATCTTGTTAGGATTGGTCTTGGCATTTGTAGGTTTGACCATGCTAGGGTTACCATTTTTGAATAAGCTTGAGCGCCTTGGTATGCATTTTTGGCAAGCCTTAGCACCGCTGCGCAAAAAAGTATTTCCTTTAAATACGTTTCCTCGCGCATTAATGGCAGGTTTGCTCTGGGGTTTTTTGCCCTGTGGTCTTGTTTATGGTGCATTATTGATAGCTGTCGTGGGTCACAGCCCGTTGACAGGTGCAGGTCTAATGTTTGTATTTGGACTTGGAACCATTCCCATGCTGGTCGCTACTCATGAGACCGTTAGTTGGATGCGAAATCACATTGGGCGGTTGCGTTTAAGGCAAGTAAACGGTGTCATTATGGTGCTATCAGGATTGGC
The DNA here is from genome assembly GCF_030457785.1 of Psychrobacter sp. Taxonomy (GTDB): domain Bacteria; phylum Pseudomonadota; class Gammaproteobacteria; order Pseudomonadales; family Moraxellaceae; genus Psychrobacter. The sequence goes on from NZ_JAKDUI010000041.1 coordinate 5,886, forward strand.
TGTTATATTCGTACCGATAGTTATGGCCAGTATGCATGGCGGGCACGGTGGACACGGGCATGGTGGACACGGTCACGAGCAAATGACCCATGAGGGAATGACCCATGAGGGAATGAACCATGAGGGAATGAACCATGAGGGAATGAACCATGAGGGAATGAACCATGAGGAAATGAATCACGAGGAAATGAATCACGAGGAAATGAATCACGAGGAAATGAATCATGAGGAAATGAATCATGAACACTAAAAGTTTCTGAATGATTTTATCAAACCGCCCTGACTCTGAGAGTAGGGCGGTTTATTTTTGCTAGGCCGATTTTTTATTTTAGTACCGTCGGTCAGTAGGCTGTTTACAAGCAACATAGTTATTGATGATAAAAGACGGATTTTGCTCAAGTGGGCAGGAGCATAACAAAACCATTCTTGCGAGTAGTTGCTTGCAGGCAGAATATATCTATATACTAATTAAGTGCTCGCTGTTAAATGGAACCTAAACAGCGATTACCCTTTTTCTTTCACGAAGATAAAGGCCAACACCCTACTAGCTAGCAAAAGGAATTGTAATATGTCAGCCAACGGCCAAGCGCAAGATTATTTATTAACACTTAATATCCATAAAGAAGGCGAAATTAAAAACGCCTTACCTGGAGTACATGTGACTCCCTGCTACCTCAACCCTGAGGCGGGCATCTGGGTTATTTATGCTCGCTTTGATGCGGGTACTCAACTTCCTGAGCATTATCATACTGGAGTCGTTCATTTTTATACGACTGCGGGGGCGTGGCACTATGTAGAGCATCCAGATGATGTACAAACCGAAGGTAGTTATTTGTTTGAGCCGGGTGGTTCTACACATACGCTCAATAGCCCTGACGGTGCAGAAGGATTTATGGTGGTTGAAGGGGCTAACGTCAATTTCAATGAAGATGGCTCACTGATGTTCATCATGGATGCAGGATGGATTGAACAGACATTGCATGCGGTTGCTAAAGCGACTGGTCAAAAAATGCCGCGCTATATCAAGCCTAATGCCAATAATGACTATAGTGATAAAGCAACGAACAACCCCGATGTTTAAGTGCAGAGAATCGGATTAATGTGCTAATATTTAAAGACTAGAGAGCCAACGCTTGAATGTTCGCTCTCTACAACAGACGAGACAAGGCTGGAGGTCTTGCTTCTTTTATCATTGTCTTAAAATGAAAGCCCTTCAGAACGAGTGCTTTTATAACAAGTAAATTTAAATCAAACGGAGTTTAGTTTTTCATACAACCAATTCATTAACTACATAATCATTGGATGATTAGTATTAAATAACGTTTTCAATAGACATATTTTAAACATAGACAGGGAGTCTTTCATGTTAGGTAAAATGATGTATCAGCCATTGCTGATCAGTAGCCTTATGGAGCATGCCGCTCGTTACCATGGTGACACGGTTGTGATATCTAAAGAAGTCGACGGACAGACCAGCCATAGTGATTGGTCGACTATTTCTAATAACTCAAAACGCCTAGCAAAGGCATTAGCTACCTTAGGCCTGAAACCCTCTGAACGTATAGCCACTTTGGCATGGAATAATCGCCGACACCTAGAAGCATGGTATGCTGTTTCAGGTAGTGGCATGATCTGCCATACCATCAACCCACGATTATTTCCTGAACAGCTCACCTTTATTATCAACGACGCCGAAGATCGTGCGCTGTTCTTTGACGTCACCTTCTTACCACTCATTATGGCGATTAAAGACCAGATAAAAAATGTTAAGCACTTCATCTGCCTAGGTGATCGCGATGACAAAGTGCTGGCCCAATTGCCAGAGACTTTATTTTTTGATGAATTGCTGGTAGAGCAAGATGCTGATTTTGAGTGGCCAGAGCTTGACGAAACAACGGCAAGTTCGCTGTGCTATACATCAGGAACAACTGGCAACCCCAAAGGCATTTTGTATACTCATCGCTCTACTGTGCTGCACTCTATGGCATTATGCATGCCCGATGCGCTTGACCTCAGTGCTCGAGACGTCATGCTGCCTGTAGTACCTATGTTTCATGTCAATGCTTGGGGTACGCCTTATGCGGCTGCATTGACCGGCTGCTCGTTAGTCTTGCCAGGTCCTAATCTCGATGGTGACAGTTTGGTTACTTTGATTGACGATTATCAGGTGACGGCCGCCTTGGGTGTTCCTACCATCTGGCAGAGCTTACTAGCTGCTGCTAACGCTAAAGGGAGTAAGCTAGCTAGTATGAACCGCAATGTCGTCGGTGGTGCTGCATGTCCGCCTTCTATTATCAAAACCTTTAAAGATGATTATAATTGCGACACACTACATGCTTGGGGCATGACGGAAACCAGTCCGATCGGAACAGTCAATCAAATAAAAAGCAAACATAACGCTCTGAGTAGTGATGAGATGGAGAAGCTGCGTCAATCTCAAGGCCGTCCTCCTTATGGTGTGAAGTTACGCCTAATGGATACTGACAATCCGCTGGAGCCCGTTGCAGAAGATGGTGAATCTCAAGGTCGTTTACAGATTCAAGGTCATTGGATTATCAACGACTATTACACGCACAAACCGGATGCTTTAACTGAGGATGGTTGGTTCGATACGGGTGATATTGCTACTATAGATGGTGATGGTTATTTGAATATTCGCGATCGCTCAAAAGACCTCATTAAATCTGGTGGTGAGTGGATATCTTCTGTAGAGCTAGAAAACATCGCTGTCGCACACCCACAAATAAAAATGGCCGCAGCCATCGCCGCCTCTCACGAGAAGTGGGGTGAGCGCCCAGTGTTAATCGTGGTCAAAGAACCAGAATCAAACATAACTGAGGAGCAGGTGCTCGAGTATTATGATGATAAGATAGCCAGCTGGCAGGTACCAAATAAAGTCGTTTTTGTAGACAATATCCAATTAAATGGCGCTGGAAAAATGGTGAAAAAGGATTTACGCGACACGCATGGTGATGTGCTGTTGCATGCTTAATAAAGCGAGAAATACAACATCAAATTGAGTAATATCGTATTCAGATATAAGTGGTCTTGCTTACTGGTATTAGCTGCGATAAATAACCAAAACCCAAGAAGCTTACAGGTATTACTTTTGTTTGAGAACGCTTGATGGACATTAAACACGACTGGTGATATCTCTAAACCTTTAACTCTCTATGAAAATCTAGGACTGAGCTCTGTATCGTACAGGGCTCAGTTTTTTTGTGTCCGATAATTTCTTCTAGGATCATGGTCGCAGACAGTGATAAAACTACTTTTCTAAAATCTCTGAAACATCCAAATAATTTTCTCACAAAAGACCTTTACATATGAAATTTTGTATATACAATAATTCATATGTAAAGTTATTTGTAAACAAGTACACACATGGAGAATATGGAAATGGAAAATATTAACAAAAAATCAGTGTTGTTTCTCTGCACCAGTAACTCAGCCAGATCACAAATGGCAGAAGCGCTACTGAAACACAAGGCAGGCGACATATACGAAGTGTATAGCGCAGGGATAGAAGAGGGTGAAGTGGACAAACGTACTATCGAAGCCTTAGAAAAATTTGATTTGAATGCCAGTGGGATAAAATCTAAGCATGTCGATGAGTTTAACGGTCAGTACTTCGATTATGTAATTACTTTATGTGAAAAAGCCAGTACGGAATGCAGAAGTTACCCCAATACAGGGAAGCAATTGGCTTGGGATATGCCTGATCCCAAATCACGTGAGGGCAGCCATGCTTTTTCTACCACATTGATGGAGCTAAACAGCCGTTTAACTATGTTTTTGTCTGTGGAGAACATAGACAGTCCGGTTAACAGTAAAGCGCCAACATCTGTAGAGCCAGCGTCTGTAGAAATAGACCCTATTGCCTTTTATAAAAGCCTCACTGATGATGTCCGACTCAAAGCACTGATGTTGATTGAGTACCATGGTGAACTTTGTGTTTGCGAATTAATGGAAGCATTGCAGGAAGACAGCCAGCCTAAAATATCGCGTAACCTTGCTGTCCTAAAAAAAGCAAACGTCATAATGGATAGAAAGCATGGGCAGTGGGTGTTTTATCGTATCAATCCTGAGCTGCCTTTATGGGCTCAGAGTGTAATCGCACAAACCACGGAAAACAATACACCGATGATTGGGAATGAAATTCGACGTTTAGATACGATGCAAGACAGACCTAATCGAGACAGTTTTTGTAAGTGATTAATCATTAATAAGAAACAATAAGCAACCATCAACAACCAGAAATTGGGTGTCAAAACTCAATAACTTACATGGCAGTGTGATTGTCACTGGCAAATATCATCAATCGGACACGTCAGTGGTTTAAAGTACACTCAAGATTTCAAATAAATATTTTTTTATAATTTTGGAATAGAACTAAGGATAATATTATGACAATTAAAGTGGGTATCAATGGCTTTGGTCGTATGGGTCGTCTATCTATGCGTGCGGCATTTGACTGGGACGATATCGAAATAGTACATATCAATGATCCAGCAGGCGACGCCAAGACACTGGCTCATTTAATGACTTTTGATTCAGTGCATGGTCGTTGGAACCACGAAGCAACGCACGATGGTGAGTCAATGATCATCAATGGCAAAGCCATTCCATGTACACAAAACAAAGCGACCAAAGATACAGACTGGTCGGCGTGTGATGTGGTCATCGAAGCTTCCGGAAAGATAAAAACCAAAGCATTGTTGCAGGCATATTTAGACCAAGGGGTGAAACGTGTGGTCGTCACAGCGCCAGTAAAAGAAGAAGGCGTACTAAACGTGGTGATGGGGGTGAATGAAAACCTATACGACAAAGAGAATCATCGTATTGTCACTGCCGCTTCTTGTACCACCAACTGTCTGGCGCCAGTGGTCAAGGTGATACACGAAAAACTGGGTATCAAGCATGGTTCGATGACGACCATTCATAATATTACAAACACCCAAACAATCTTAGATGCGCCGCATAAAGACTTACGTCGAGCGAGGGCGTGTGGTATGAGTCTGATACCAACGACCACAGGATCTGCCACTGCTATCACTCATATATTTCCTGAGCTAAAAGGCAAATTAAACGGTCATGCCATTCGTGTGCCTTTAGCCAATGCGTCGCTGACTGACTGTGTGTTTGAAGTGGGACGTGGTACGACGGTAGAAGAAGTCAATGAACTGCTTCAAGAAGCATCTGAAAATGAGCTAAAAGACATATTGGGCTTTGAGACACGTCCACTGGTTTCGATTGATTACAAAACAGACCCACGTTCAAGCATTGTTGATGCTCTATCAACGATGGTCGTCAATGATACCCAAGTCAAACTTTACGTTTGGTACGACAACGAGTGGGGCTATGCCAATAGAACGGCTGAGTTGGTAAGGATGGTTGGTCTAGCAGATAAGGATTGATCATGGGCCTGCTATCGGTTAAGGACTTATCATCACAAGTTAAGCAATATTTAGTCATCACTGGTAACTACTGGGCATTTACCTTAACAGACGGTGCATTACGAATGCTCGTCGTGCTGTACTTTTATCAGTTAGGCTATAGCCCGTTAAGTATTGCCATGTTGTTCCTGTTTTATGAGATTTTTGGCGTTATCACCAATCTGGTTGGTGGTTGGCTTGGTAGTAGTCTAGGGCTAAACAAAACCATGAATATTGGTTTGGCGATACAGATAGTATCCTTAGCCATGCTCGCGGTGCCTGCCGATATGCTAACGGTGGTCTATGTCATGATCGCACAAGCACTATCAGGGATTGCGAAAGACTTAAATAAAATGAGTGCAAAAAGTGCCATTAAACTACTCGTCCCAAAAGATGCAGAGAGTAAGCTCTATCAGTGGGTGGCGATACTAACAGGCTCAAAAAACGCTCTGAAAGGCGTTGGCTTTTTTATGGGTGGTCTATTATTGACTTTGATGGGGTTCAAAGGGGCAGTCATATTGATGGCAGCACTACTGGCTATCGTGTGGGTATTTAGCTTGTTAATGCTAAATGAGGATATTGGCAAAGCCACAAATAAGCCAAAGTTTAAAGATGTTTTCTCTAAAAGCCCTGCTATCAATATATTGTCTGCGGCACGTATGTTTTTATTTGGCGCTAGAGATGTTTGGTTTGTGGTGGCGCTGCCGGTATTTTTGGCAGCGACATTTGACTGGAGCCATTGGTGGGTTGGCAGCTTCATGGCCAGCTGGGTGATTGGCTATGGCATTGTGCAGTCTGTTGCTCCTTACTTTACGGGTAAGAAAAAAGGAGTATTACCGACGGGAAAAGCGGCTTTTATGTGGGCGAGTTATTTGACATTTATCCCTGCAGCCATCGCACTGGCTTTATACTTTGATTTTTATATTCAGGCTTCAATTGTTATTGGCTTGCTGATATTTGGCGTTGTCTTTGCTGTCAATTCGTCGTTACATAGCTACCTGATTGTCAGCTATGCGGATAGTGACGGAGTATCGCTTGATGTGGGTTTTTATTACATGGCAAACGCGATGGGTAGGCTGATCGGTACGGTGCTTTCAGGGTGGGTGTATCAAGAGTTCGGCTTAGAAGCTTGCCTATGGATATCTAGTTTATTTGTCGCAATAGCGGCATTGTTGTCACTCAAGCTGCCTAATCAAAGCAAAGCAGCGGCATACTAAATGAGACAAAAACGGCCGTACTGAATCAAGGCAGTACGGCCGTTGTATTTTACAACCTTTGAGGGCATGTTCAATGCGCCATAATAAAGTCAGCTTGGAAGCGCTCAGTTTATTCTAAGTGATGAACTTCTTGTAATCCATAAACAGGTGTTTCTATCCCTTCCATTCTGGCTTTGAGCTGTAGTGATAGATACTGTGAGTAATGTCGAGATTGATGCAAGTTCCCGCCATGGAACCATAGCGCCTCTTGCTGTGTTGGCTTCCACATATTTCTCAACTCACCTTCCCAAGGACCAGGATCTTTTTTGGTTCCTGAGCCCATTCCCCAGCACTTACCGACTTTATCGGCAACTTCTTGTGAGATGATTTTTGCCGCCCAACCGTTCATAGAGCCAAACCCAGTCGCATAGACGATTAAGTCAGCTTCTAGTTCGGTACCGTCTGTTAATACTACCGAATTAGACTTAATATGATCAATACTGGCGTGGGGTTTAAGTTTGATTTTGCCGTCTGCTACAAGCTCAGAGGCACCTACATCGATGTAATAACCAGAACCTCGACGTAAGTATTTCATAAACAGACCGGTATAATCTTCACCGAAGTCTAGCATAAACCCGGCATCGGTTAGCCTTTGATAAAAATCAGCATCTAGTTCTGCGACTTTACGGTAAACAGGCTCATGAAACTGCGGCATAACTTTGAAAGGAATCGAGCCAAACGTTAGATCCGCTTTATAAGTGGTCATGCCGTTTTCGATTGCTTCTTCGGAATATAAACCACCCAACACCTCATCCATCAACGTATCTGACTTAATAATATGGGTTGATGAGCGTTGTATCATCGTGACGTCAGCGCCACTTTCCCAGAGAGCAGCACAAATATCGTGTGAAGAGTTATTGGCGCCTAGTACGACACACTTCTTACCTTTATAGGCTTCACCACCAGGATGCTGGCTAGAGTGATGCTGCTCTCCTGCAAAATCCTCCATACCAGGGATTTCAGGAATATTAGGTAGCCCAGACATGCCAGTGGCTAAGACCAATTGTTTGGGATTTAATACTAAGCGCTCACCGTCTCTGTCTACCTCTACATTCCACTGCTGTAATGCTTCATCGTACTCAGCACTGATACATTCTGTCGACCCCCAATAGTTCAATTCCATCACTTTGGTGTACATCTCTAACCAGTCACCAACTTTGTCTTTTGGCGTGAATACAGGCCAGTTTTCAGGGAAGGGGATATAGGGCATATGGTCATACCAGACAGGGTCATGCAGGCATAATGACTTATAACGATTACGCCACGTATCACCTGGTCTCGGTTGCTTATCAATAACAATGGTTGGAACTTCGAGTTGTCTTAAGCGAGCGCCTAGACCGATACCGCCTTGACCACCGCCGATAACCAAACAATAAGGTTGCACGGTATAGCCAAGTGTTTTTTGTTCAATGTCTCGTTTTTCTTGCCACGTCAAACGATCAGGGTTTACACCATGTTCTGCGCCTTTGGGGCGTAGTTTTTTACGTTTTTCAGGGAAGTCTCTGAGTTCGACCATCGTGGTCAATAACGTCCAAGCTTTGCCATCACGTAGTCGTAAATATCCATAGCCTTTAGCAACCTTGGTGTTAAAGGAGATACAAGACTCCACTACGCCATCACTTTCGGTTGCTTCACCATCTATCTGCCAGTCATGAGGTGCAGTCGCTTCTAATGTGTGCGAAAGCATCTCTTTGATGTCTTCTTGTCCTTCTAGCGTTTTTATATTCCAAGTAAAAGCAACCAAATCACGCCAGTAGCCTTCCTTTTCAAAATGATCAGCTGTTTTATTGATATCTTTTGTACGTAAAGCTTGATCAAAGCTTTGTAGCCAATCAATGATTTTTTGATTGGCAGACGCCTCGTTGCCTGTTTTTTGAGCAGCCATAAATTCCTCTCCCTGGTAGTTTGGCTCAATTACCGAACCTCATGTTCAGTAAGCATAAATCCATTTAATAACCATTAGATTTATTTCCTAGATAAATCAAGTCGTGCGAA
>NZ_JAKDUI010000268.1 GCF_030457785.1 Psychrobacter sp.
GTAAAGAATTATATTAGCGATGACGGATCTCGAAACTTTGATGAATTGGTTTTTTGATATTAAAATCAAAACCAATCGTTTTTTTCGTCACATCGATGATATCGTAGCGCTCCATCAACTGTTCATCTAACTCAAAGCGCGTAAAGTTGTTTGAAAAGTACAGGACACCATCAGAAGTTAGGCGGTTCATCGCACGATTGATCAATGCTGCATGATCACGCTGTACATCAAAAGTGCCTTGGAACTTTTTAGAGTTTGAAAAAGTCGGAGGATCGATAAAGATGATATCGAATTGTTCAGTATTGTCTTTGATCCACTCAAAAATATCCGCGGCAACGAACTGATATTTCCTGCGATTGACATCCAGACCATTGAGCACAAAGTTTTGCTTGCCCCAATCTAGATAGTTCTGTGACAGATCAACGCTCGTGACTTTTTTCGCGCCAGCCAATGCTGCATGTACACTCGCTGTACAGGTATAAGCAAACAAATTAAGTACGGATTTGCCTTGGCTGTTGCTTTTGATACGTGCGCGCATATTGCGATGGTCTATAAAGAGACCAGTATCGAGATAGTCGGTAAAATTGACATAAAAGTAGGCGCCGTCTTCACGAGCAACATAAAACTTACCACGTTTTTCGGTATTGCCCTGTTTGCTGTATTGATCATTTCCAGATTGACGCGCGCGGGTTTTGATAAAGACTTGTTCACGGTCGATGCCAAATACCTCACGGATACCCATCAACGCTAGATTCAAGCGTTTTTTTGCCGTCTCAGGTGGGATGGTCTTAGGTGGTGCATATTCTTGCACATGCGCATAGTCACCGTATAGATCGATAGCGACTTTAAAGTCTGGTAAGTCAGCATCGTATACTCGGAGGTTACTTACGTTATCTTTCTTGGCAAGCTTTTTAAGTTTGGCAGCATTTTTCTGCAAGCGGTTAATAAAGTCTTGCCCTTCCTCGACGTCTATCTCTAGTTTCTCAAAGCGGCTGACGAGATTTTCTGTCTGCCCTGAAATCAAGGTTCCATAGCGGAAATAGACCGTAATGGCACCATTGTGACAGCGTAAGGTTTTCGGCTCTTTAATCGGTAATATATCAACTTGCTCAACATTTGAGGCCAAGATACCAAGCATTGGATCGACGCCACTACCTGCAAAGCTATCCTGCAGGATAAGCCCAATCGCTTGGTACAAGGGTTTAATCACATCTTCATCACCCAACCGCTCGCCGTACGGTGGATTGGTAATGATCAGAGGGTTGCTCAACCGACCATCATCGACCAGAGGTTTGAGCGTGCTGCTCAGTTGATCCAGCGCACGGGTCTGGATGTCGAGTAGAGGCAGTAAGTCTTGCAAACCCGCAGCAATCAGGTTTTTTTCTGTAGCGATAATTGCGCCACTATCAGCATCGAACCCTAAAATAAGTGGTAGGGTGTCTGGTTGCTCGTTGGCGATTTCTAAGGACTCTCGGAAACGCTCTTGGGCATCGTCGATCATCTGTTGCCACAGGGCTTCATCATGATGTTGCCATTGATAAAAACCGAATTGATTGGCAGCTTTATCGATGCCCACGGCATAATCACAATGCATGAGCAGCGCTTCAATGATGAACGTCCCAGAGCCACACATTGGATCGATAAGGGCATTGTAAAAAGGTGCGTTACCCGCTTTATTTTTTAGATGCCAACCAGAGCTATACAGCAAGGCTGCTGCTAGGTTTTCTTTCAATGGCGCTTCTGTCATGGCCACACGATAACCACGACGGTGCAAACTGGTACCTGATAAGTCCAGGTATAGCTCGGCGTGTTTATCATTCACTGTTGCAAACACAGAAAAATCAGGATTCTTACTGTCGACGTCAGGTCGGCTGTCATACACTTCGTTGAAGGTATCTGCGATGGCATCTTTGATGCGTAGCATGGCAAACTGTTGGCTAACAGAAACACGCTTATCGACAGAAAGGCGAATCGCAAAGGTCTGCTCTAAGCTAAACTGTTTAGTCCAGTCAACAGATTTTGCCAAGCCATAAAGCTGTTCAGCCACATCGTATTCAGCGTTGATGTTTCTGCGTTTGATCAACATGAGCACACGAGAGGCCACACGTGACCACAGACAAATCGTATACAGATCGCGTAGCGTACCAGTAACGGCTAAGCGTCCTGTACTCTTTATATCACTTGTAATACCAAAGCTGGTCAGCTCAGTCTGTAGAGGCGCTTCAAGCCCGTCGGCACAGGTAATGATAAGGTCAAGCGACAACGCGGGCGAAGATGCCGTTGAAGGTGCGGTCGAGGTTGTTTCGGTCATACGGGTACCTGTTGCTAAAAGAGCGAATCAGAGAGTAAAAGAGATATTATTTGACTGACGATTTTACCATAATTCAGGTCGCTAGGGTTCAAAGCCGTATGCTTAATATGAGCTAATAGTGTAGAAGTGCTAAACTAACCAATAGTATTAAGTAGAATTAAAGAGCCTATCGCTAAATACCTGCTAATTGTGTGCTATAAATGGCAAAAGCAGTTGTCTTTTTGTTCTATACTCAAAGGATGAACAGCCTAATTACATTAATCGTTGCTGACGACCATCCTATTTTTTTGGAAGGGTTAGAGCTGCTTCTGAATCGGTTAGATTGGCTTGAGATACTCGGTGTCGCCACTGATAGAGACGAGACGCTAGCCGTAATTGAGCAATACCGGCCCAACATAGCACTTATTGCCTTATCAATGTTTGGTACTAGCACACAGCACATCGCCGAATTCATTGAAAAAAGGGTGGTGTTCTAAAAAGTATGCTGGCATCAGACGTAGCCATAATTGACAT
>NZ_JAKDUI010000042.1 GCF_030457785.1 Psychrobacter sp.
ACATTGTAAATAGTATCAATGAGTTACAATGTGGCTTATCCCGAACTGGGGTTATAATAGTAAATAGCTATAATGGTAAGTAGCTATTAGGGTGGGCAAGATTTTACTTGCAACAAAGAAGGGAGCCGTTAACGAGACCAACTGTCTTGATTAACGGCTCCCTTTTTGCTTGGCTCCTTTCTCGACTGGCTCTATTTTTCTTTCAATCCAAAGTAGTTGCCACTGTCGGTCAGCGTTCGAAGGATGCTCGGTCAACGCTCAATCAATATCTCGTACAGCCACTAAGCAGGCGTACCACTGTGAAAGCGCAATTCGGTATCTGGGCGAGATATCAACTCTGACTCTACTTCCTTAAAGAAAGCCACTCGCTCATCGATATTATCTTCAGATAGCGACTGAGCCAAAGCCAAATAATCCTCAAAATGACGGCTCTCTGACTTTAGCAAATAGCGATAATATTTTGCTAGACGTTCATCGTCGATGGCTTCAGAAAGTGCCGCAAATCGCTCGCAAGAGCGCGCTTCGATAAACGCGCCAATGATGAGCACATCTACCATCGCGGCGGGCTCATATGTACGCTTGTGTTTTAACATGCCTTTGGCATAGCGTCCTGCCCCCAAGTACTGCCACTCTTGCTCTCGCTCGTGCATGATGCTAAGCACTTGCTCATAGTGCAGCATCTCTTCACGAATCAATTGTGCTAACTTGCGCTGTAAGTCATAAGAAAACTCATAGCGGAATATCAAGTTCATCGCAGTACCAGCGGCTTTCTTTTCACAGTTGGCATGGTCTTGAATGAGTAGTGGCAAATTATCAATAGCAGCCGCTACCCAGGATGGCGACGTTCGTGTCCCTAAGAAATCGTAAACAGCCGATAGATCTACCTTGGTAGAGGGACGCAGCTTTGCGATATCGACGCTGTCTTCTGCTGGCTGACTTTCTGTTATGTGTGTTTCTTTCATACTGTCTTTACTCGTCGTTTTTTGATACATCGTTTTTTGGTTCACCATCTCTTTATTCATCTTCATTTATTGTTTTTTTGCTATAGTATTTGTGAGGTTTTTCAGCAGCCATTTTATTGGCTATAGCCGATGCCATATAGGGTATCATTATTATACAACCTCGGTATTTAGTTGGTGTATGGTATTTCCTTGTTTATTTCCTTGTTTGATAGTAGGATAATATTTTGCTTTTAAGGCACTTTGTCATTCTACGCATCAGCAACTATCAATTTATATGACCTAAAACAAACCATATTAATGGTCAGTAGGCTTTATATCAATTGACTATCTAGCACAATAAAATCTATGGATGGGCTAATACACAGTCGGAAAACCTGACATTATAGAACTGATATCGTAAAACTGATATTGCACGATATAACGCTTGCCATGTCTCTCGGTACGCTTGAGGCACGTGCGCTAACAGGAAGTACTTAAAAATCGTTATTGTAACACCCCAACACAAACACTAATTCATGAACAGATAAGGATAACAGCATGAGCCAGCCTTCTAACGCCAATCGGATTCAAAAAGGTATTCTTGCCATTGATCAGCAACTATACAATTTTATTGAAAATGAAGTACTACCAAAAGTTGGTGTGGATTCAGACAGTTATTGGTCAGGGTTTGAAAAAGTCATCAAAGAGTTCACTCCACGCAACAAAGCACTACTAGAAACGCGTGACAAAATTCAAGAGCAGATCGATCAGTGGCATCTGGACAATCCTACCAAAAACGGTGAAATCGATTACCCAGCTTATAAAGCGTTTTTGCAAGAGATTGGCTATCTGTTACCAGAAGGCGATGACTTCACAGTAAGCACTGAAAACGTCGATGATGAGATCGCCCACATTGCAGGTCCGCAGCTGGTTGTACCGGTACGCAATGCTCGCTATGCACTGAACGCGACCAACGCCCGTTGGGGTAGCTTGTATGATGCGCTATATGGTACCGATGTCATCAGTGATGAAAACGGTCAAGAAGCGACAGGCGGATATAACCCGACTCGTGGCGCTGCCGTCGTTGCCTACGCCAAAGAATTTTTGGATGAGCACTTTGCGCTAGCGTCTGGTTCATACAGCGATGCGACAGGATTTAAAGTAGCTGATGGTAAGCTTGAGGTAATCCAAGGTGATAGCAGCACAGCGCTAAAAGACGCAGAGAAATTCGTCGGTTTCGTCGGTGAAGCAGCCAGCCCAACAGGTATCTTGTTAAAGAACAACAACCTGCATGCAGAAATTCAGATAGATGGCAGCCACCCAGTAGGCAAAGACGATCCAGCACATATCAAAGACGTACTGCTTGAGTCAGCGATTACTGCGATTCAAGATTGCGAAGATTCAATCGCTGCAGTCGATGCAGAAGAAAAAGTAGAAGTGTACCGTAACTGGTTAGGTTTGATGAATGGCGACTTGCAAGAGACCTTCGAAAAAGGCGGCAAGACGCGTACTCGTAAGCAAAACCCAGACCGCGAATACACCACGCCAGACGGTGGTACCTTAATCTTACCAGGTCGCTCGCTATTGCTCATCCGTAATGTCGGTCACTTGATGCAAAACCCTGCCATTTTGGTCGACTTGGGTAACGGTCCAGAGCAGATCTTTGAAGGCTTGATGGATGGCTTAATTACGCCTTTGTTGTCGCTGAATGACATCAAAGGCAAGAGTGCACTATCTAACTCACGCCAAGGCTCTATGTATATCGTGAAGCCAAAAATGCACGGTCCGCAAGAAGTCGAAATGGCCAACGACCTATTCAACTCAGTAGAAGATTTACTCGGTCTCGCGCGCAACACGCTGAAAATCGGCATCATGGACGAAGAGCGTCGCATGACTGTCAACCTAAAAGAAGCCATTCGCCAAGCGAAAGAGCGTGTTATCTTTATTAACACAGGTTTCTTGGATCGCACTGGTGATGAGATGCACACCAGTATGAATGCCGGTCCATTCGTACCGAAAGGCGAGATGAAAGCACAAGCATGGCAGCCTGCCTACGAGCAGTGGAACGTCGATATCGGTCTAGAGACTGGTCTACAAGGCATTGCCCAGATTGGTAAAGGCATGTGGGCGAAGCCTGACGAGATGAAAGAGATGATGGACACCAAAGCAGCGCATCCGAAGTCAGGTGCTAGTACCGCTTGGGTACCTTCTCCAACGGGCGCTACTTTGCACAGCATGCACTACCATCAAGTCAATGTCGCTGAAGTACAAGACAGTCTGAAATCCCGTGAGCGTGCGAGCTTAGATAGTATCTTGACCATTCCACTGGCCACCGATACGAACTGGACAGAGGAAGAAAAGCAGCAAGAGCTGGAAAACAACGCACAGGGCATCTTGGGTTATGTCGTACGTTGGGTAAACCATGGCGTTGGCTGTTCAAAAGTACCGGACATCAACGATGTCGGTCTGATGGAAGACCGCGCCACGCTGCGCATCTCTAGTCAGCATATCGCCAACTGGTTGCATCATGGCGTGGTCAGCGAGCAGCAAGTGCTAGACACCATGAAGCGTATGGCAAAAGTCGTCGATGAGCAAAACGCAGACGACAGCAGCTATCAGCCAATGGCAGCCGACTTTGACAACTCTTATGCGTTCAAAGCAGCTTGTGATTTGGTGTTTAAAGGCCGTGAGCAGCCTAGTGGTTACACTGAGCCACTATTGCATCAAGCGCGTCTAGACCTCAAAGCAAACGTCTAGATCAGCACACAACGCTATCGTTTCGATAGCTGTAGGACGTATTGATAGTCTGTACTAACAGATTGTATCAATGGCGCTACTTATCTATAGATAGGTAGCGCTTTTTTTTGTCGATTTTTCCGCTTGAGCTTTATTCATCCAGTGATGTGTTTGATAAATATAGTCGGTGAAAAATAATATCGCTACAACACGCCCTAACCCGGTCGATCAGTAGCTAGCGTTGTCAAATATTGTCAAACACTGTCATCAAGGTCAAATAAGCGTTTAGGGAAAAAAACAAAACGACTTTGTAAACGCCTGAATAGCATAGTGGGTATAAGCTTCGCTAAATACTGCATTTATATAGCAAAAAAAACATGTTGCAAATTATGTCAAAGTTGTTATGCTTGTATCCGAAGTATGAGTTTGGTAACGGATGTTACGCAACAGAGCGAAAAACACCAGCGGTTACATAGCGATTACGACTTTTCTATTGGTTATGTCGATCATGGCTTTTTCATCTTACTGTAATAAAACTTCGCCACACTTGTTTCTGACTAATCTCGGTAGCCAGTTACACATTATTTCTTTGAGGATTTGTGACGATACCATTATGAGCACCAGCTAATAATAGCTCGCTTATTACTAAAAATTGTAAAGTGGAGATACCCAATGAAAAAACTACTTTTAGCTACAGCAGTTGCTGCCCTATCTGTTTCTGCAGCCAACGCCGCGCCAACAGTTTATGGTAAAGCATTTTTAACGCTTGACGTTATTGAAGCTGACGTCGATAACAATGGCGTTGAAACTGATTTAGACGAGCGTACTAAGCTAAACTCTGCTTCATCGCGCGTTGGTTTCAAAGGTTCTGAAGCTTTGACTGCTGCCACTGACGTTGTATATCAACTTGAGTATGGTGTCGATGTTGATGATGATGCAAGTGGTGATCAGTTCTATGCTCGTGATACTTACCTTGGTCTAGCCAATGACCAGTATGGTACGATGCTTGCTGGTCGTTTGACTGCTGTCGATGACTACGTAAACTTTGCAAACGTAACTGCTGGTGGCGTACTAGGTGGCGATGCAGTATTGACTGGTGCTGATGCCCCTCGTATCGACAATGCTTTGGCTTACTTCTCGCCAAACAACAACGGCATGCAGTTGATGGCTATGTACGGTCTAGATGAAGCAGAGGCTGGTAACGAAGAGAACGTAGCTGGTGTTGCGGCTACATATAGCACAGGTCCTATGAATGCTGGTATCAGCTATATTCAGAAGTCTGGAGATACTACAGATGACTATAAGAGTTCAGCTCGTGTAAGTGGTAACTACGCGGTTAGCCCAGTATTGACTCTTGGCGCTCTATATCAAAACACTGATTGGAATACTGATGACAACGAAAACCTAGTGACTATCAGTGGTGAGATGGCGACAGCAACTCCTTGGACTGCCTATGCACAGGGTGATGTTTCAATGAATGTTGATGGTGTTGAAGATGCAGATGCTTTCCGTACAGTAGTTGGCGGTAAGTATGCGTTCAACGCAGCAACCACTGGTCATCTATACGGTGCTTACCTGCACACAGAAGAAGCTGATGACGTAGAGTATGATGGTGTAGGCATTGGCGCTGGTCTAGAATACAACTTCTAAACCAACTCGTAGAGCCTGACTCTATACTTAAAAAGCTCACCCTTCGGGGTGGGTTTTTTTGTATGAATTTATCCGAGGCACTAGGGCATGTCCTCAATTGGCAAGCATGGCGCAGACAGTAGAGACTGACAGTAAAAGCTCAGTCAAATGACGTGAGTTTTCATTAGATTCTGACAGTTTGCATTTTTGCCCTATATTTTATGGCGTATTTTTAGTAAAATTCTTCTTTACCAATGACCGACAGAGTACTATGACCAAGTTTATATTTGTGACCGGTGGGGTAGTGTCCTCACTAGGGAAAGGTATCACTGCAGCCTCACTTGCAGCGATCCTAGAAGCCCGTGGCGTGACCGTCACCATGACCAAGATGGATCCGTATATCAACGTCGATCCAGGTACGATGAGCCCATTCCAGCACGGTGAAGTATTCGTCACCGAAGATGGTGCAGAGACAGATTTAGATTTGGGCTATTACGAGCGCTTTTTGCGCCACTCGAAGATGAGTAAGAGCAACAACTTCACCAGTGGTCGTATCTATCAGAATGTACTGAATAAAGAGCGCCGCGGTGAGTATCTGGGCGGTACGGTACAGGTTATCCCGCATATTACTGATGAGATTAAGAGCAAGATTTTGGCGAGTGGTGAAGGCTACGATATCGCCATCATCGAGATCGGTGGTACGGTCGGTGATATCGAGTCACTGCCATTTATGGAAGCGGTACGTCAGATGCAGGTAGAGCTCGGTCGCAACCGTGCCATGCTGATGCATTTGACATTGGTGCCGTATATCGCCAGTGCAGGCGAAACCAAAACCAAACCGACGCAGCACTCTGTGAAAGAGTTGCGCTCTATCGGTCTGCAGCCTGATATATTGATTTGCCGTTCTGAGCATCACATCTCACCAGACAGCCGCCGAAAGATTGCGCTATTTACCAACGTAGAAGAGCGCGCAGTCATCATGTGCGAAGATGCCCAAAGTATTTATCAAATCCCGCGTACGCTGCACGAGCAAGATCTAGATGACTTGATTTGTGAGCGTTTCGGTATCGATGTGCCCGAAGCCGACTTGAGCGATTGGGACAACGTCGTAGAAGCACAGCTAAACCCCGAAACCACAGTGACCGTCGCTATGGTCGGTAAATACGTCGAGCTGCCTGATGCTTATAAGTCTATCAACGAAGCCTTGCTTCATGCGGGTATCATGCACAAATCAGACGTCAAGATTGATTATATCGATGCTGAATGTCTAGAAGGCGATGACAGCCTATTGGCGCGGCTCAGTGATGCAAATGCTATCTTGGTGCCGGGCGGTTTTGGTGAGCGTGGCACGACTGGCAAGATGAAGGCCATCACTTATGCTCGTGAAAACAACGTACCGTATCTGGGCATTTGCCTCGGTATGCAGTTGGCAGTGATCGAGTATGCACGTAATGTACTGAATATCCACGCCAACTCTTCGGAGTTTGACCGCAAGACAGCAGAGCCTATCATTGGTCTTATCACTGAGTGGTTGGATGAGCGTGGTGAGCTACAAATTCGTAGCGATGATTCAGATCTTGGGGGTACGATGCGCCTAGGGTCACAAAAAGCAGAGCTGGTCTCTGGTAGCAAGCTGAGCCAAATCTACGGTGCAAACAGTATCATCGAGCGTCACCGCCATCGCTATGAGATGAACAACCGATATATCGAGCCACTGGAGCAAGCAGGCATGAAAATATCAGGCTATTCTGCCAAGCAGCACTTGGTAGAGTCGGTGGAGATCGCTGATCATCCATGGTTTGTCGCGGTTCAGTTCCATCCTGAATTTACCAGCTCACCTCGTGGTGGCCATCCATTGTTCAATAGCTTTGTCAAAGCAGCAAAGAACCACAGTGGCGCCAAGTAATCGCGTGTGATGAGAATAAATATCACATAATTTTTGATAGTCATGAGCATATCATCGCTTGTGAGCCAAAAAGACTGATCTTCGGATTGGTCTTTTTTGCGTTTAATATTGTGATATTAATTAGCTATTTGACGCCGTTTGGTAACATTTAGCCATTTTTTAACCCATTTAGATAACTATCGATTGAATTGAAGACAGGCCCTAGCAAATCTTAATTACGCTAGGACACTTTCTTTAATTGGGCTATCGGTTACAATGTGGAAGAGAGATAATGATAACAAAAACGGAGATAAAGGCTTCATGGAAAATCTATCAACAGCACAATCACAAATTCAGCTGACGACTCCCAATCAAAACACCATCACAATTGGTAATGACCAACCATTTGTCCTATTCGGTGGTATGAATGTCTTGGAGTCGAAAGAGTTGGCATTCGAAATCGCTGAGCAATATATCGAGATATGCCAGCGCTTGGGCATTGATTATGTGTTTAAGGCCAGTTTTGATAAGGCCAACCGTTCTAGCTTGCACTCGTACCGAGGTCCCGGACTCGAGCAGGGTATCGACTGGTTGGGGCAAATTAAAGAGAAGTTTCAAGTGCCGATCATCACCGATGTCCACGAGCCGCATCAAGCCGCACCAGTTGCTGAAGTAGCTGATATTATTCAGCTGCCTGCGTTTTTATCACGTCAAACTGATTTGGTGCATGCGATGGCGAAGACCGACGCGATCATCAATATCAAAAAAGCCCAGTTTTTGGCACCACACGAAATGCGTCATATCGTCAATAAGTGCCTAGAAGGCGGTAATGACAAGTTGATACTCTGTGAGCGCGGTAGTGCTTTTGGGTATAACAATCTGGTCGTCGATATGTTGGGATTTGATACGATGAAGCAGATGGATATCCCTGTATTTTTTGATGTGACCCATAGCTTACAGCAGCCAGGTGCACGTAGCGATAGTGCGGGTGGACGTCGTGAGCAAATCACCACGCTCGCACGTGCTGGTATGGCGACAGGATTGGCAGGACTGTTTTTAGAAGCACATCCGAGTCCAGAAACCGCCAAATGTGATGGTCCTTGCGCACTTCGTATGAGTCAACTAGAGCCATTCTTACGTCAGCTTAAGCAAATTGATGATTTGGTCAAAGGTTTTGAAGCGTTAGATACTCAGTAATAGAATGGCGAAAGCGTTTGGAGTGAGTTTTTCTCGCTGCTTTACTGTTTCCAAGCAAACTAAGAAAACACGTCGCAGTCGTATAGTATCGGTCTTTTAGTAAATCCACGATACCAATAGTGAGTGCGAATAATATTAAGCAAAAAATAAGGAGCCAAATATGGCGGATCAAACACGTATTATTCAAATAGATGGCATGACCTGTGGTGGCTGTGTGGCAAGTGTTTATGCTGCTACTAGTGAGATTGATGGCCTAGATACCATGACAGTGGATCTCGCGGACAATCAAGCAACAGTTACTTTTGATGATAGTATGACAAGCGCAGAAGCCATCGCTTCAGCGATTGATGACGCTGGATTTGACGCTACCGTCGCTAGCTCGTAAGTCATATTGCTTATTTGAAAAACCAGCTGTCATGCTGGTTTTTTTGCTAATTGCTAATTGTTATCTACTTTTTGTTGACTGTCGTATCTTCCTCGATTGTCTTCGTGAGTTTGCCCACCCACTGATATTTGATGGTTTGTCTACACGCATAAAAAGAACAGACGCCATAATGAGTTTTTGTATATGAAAAAGTCTACCGCCACCGATCAACACGATACATATGATGTAGAGACTGATATCCAATCAAAGGTGACATCATCACCATCACGTGCACACCTTCAGCTTGCCATTGATGGTATGACGTGTCAGGCTTGTGCCACGCGAGTTGAGAAGGTATTGAATAAAAAGCCAGCAATCCACAAGGTCAGTGTGAGCTTTGCGGGTGAGACCGCCAACGTGGATTATGATCCTGAGCAAACGACACCTGAGCAAGTGACCGAATGGGTGAGTAAAACGGGCTTTGTGGCGCATTTGCAGGCAGGTGATAGTTTGTTTGCACAGACGGACGAAGATACAGCGACCGAATACCCGTGGCGACTCATTGGGCTTTGGATCTGTTTGCTGCCGTTTTTGGTGGGTATGGCAGGGATGCTGACAGGCTTTGGTATGGCGTGGATGCCACCAGTGTGGGTGCAGTTTGTCATTGCGACGCTTGTACAATTTGGGCTGGCATTGCCATTTTACAAAAGTGCTTGGGCCTCTATCAAAGGCGGTCTGGCCAATATGGATGTATTGGTGGTCATTGGTACGCTCACCATTTGGGCGTATTCGACCTATCTATGGCTGACATATGGTGATGGCACGCTGAGTAGTTTGTTGCAAGGCGGACATGCTGCAGGTCATGACAATAGTCCTGCGGTGTATTTTGAAGCAGGTGTGATGATCATCGCTTTTGTCCGTATGGGCAAGTATTTAGAAGAGCGCACCAAAAAGCACAGCTTAAATAGTATTGACCTATTGTTGTCGTTGACGCCAAACGACGTCGAGCAGCAGCAGCCGAATGGTGATTTTCATCAGGTCGCTCTGCAAGATGTAGAGATCGGGGATATTTTGCGTGCCAAGCAAGGCAGTCGTGTCGCTACGGATGGAACGGTCATCGATGGCGATGGCTGGTGTGTGGAAAGTCACTTAACAGGTGAGTCTGTACCACTCAAAAAAGCCATGGGCGACACGTTGCTAGCAGGTGCACTGGTCGAAAACGGCAGCTTACTCTACCGAGTCAATGCCAAAGGCAGTGAGACCAAACTTGGTGATATGGTTCAAGCGCTCAGCGACGCACAAGGTTCAAAGGCTGATCTGGCACGTCTGGCTGATAAAGTGACGGCAGTATTTGTCCCAGTGGTCGTAGCGATTGCCCTAGTTACATTTGCTCTGACATGGTGGCTAACAGGGGCAACGGACACCGCTTTGATGCATGCAGTCTCGGTACTCGTTATTGCTTGTCCTTGTGCGCTTGGTTTGGCGACGCCGGCTGCGATTATGGCAGGTATGGGGGTTGCTGCTCGTCATGGCGTCTGGTTCAAAGACGCTCAAAGCCTAGAAGCAGCAGGCGATATCGACACAGTCGTGCTCGATAAAACAGGTACGCTTACCGTTGGCAGACCTACCATCGTCGATCACATCATGGTTGATAAATCACTAGCTGTCGATGATGTGTTGCAGATAGCGGCGAGCGTGGAGGTACATGCCAGTCATCCACTGGCGACGGCGCTTATCAATACTGCTAAAGCACGTAATCTGTCATTGATGCATGTCAATGATATCAAAGTCGTCAAAGGCGCTGGTATTCAAGCAAACATCGATGGTCTAGGTTTGGTGAAAGTAGGGACAGTCGAGTTTTCTAATCTGACGCTACCGAAGATAATGCCAAAGGCATGGCGGATTGCTAGTACCGTTGCGATCAGTGTGAATGATGTGCCATTAGGGGCTTTTGCCTTGGCTGATGTTCTAAAAGCTGATACACCGCAAGCGATTGCCGCGCTACAAGATGCTGGTGTTAATATTGTCTTGATGAGTGGGGACAAACAGTCAGTCGTCGATCATGTGGCGGATCAGCTGGGTATCAA
Source organism: Psychrobacter sp. (assembly GCF_030457785.1). Taxonomy (GTDB): domain Bacteria; phylum Pseudomonadota; class Gammaproteobacteria; order Pseudomonadales; family Moraxellaceae; genus Psychrobacter. Next base: position 10,840 of record NZ_JAKDUI010000042.1, read on the forward strand.
GCAGGCATATGGCAAGATGAGCCCACGTGATAAAGCGAGCCAAATAGCCAAACTGCAAACAGCCGGTCATAAAGTTGCGATGGCAGGAGATGGTGTCAATGATGCACCAGCGATGGCGACTGCTGATGCCAGTTTTGCGATGTTTGAAGGAACTGATGTTGCTCAGCATAGTGCTTCAGCACGTTTGATGGGTGAGTCGCTTATGCATATCGATGCTGCACAAAAAGTTGCGGAAGCAACGCTACGTAACATCAAGCAAAACCTGTTTTTTGCTTTTATTTATAACTGTCTTGGTATCCCGCTCGCTGCTTTTGGTTTTTTAAATCCTATGATTGCCGCTGCTGCCATGGCGCTCAGTTCTATTTCAGTACTGATGAATGCACTACGATTGACTGGATTCAAGACGGAGGTGGTATTGGATAATGCCGTTTCTGCTACTCATGATGAAACCAGTCATTTGCCAAATCGATAAAATCCGATAGTTTCATACGATGTTATGACGTCAAACTTGAGTTGTTAGCATCGAATTGTAATCTGTTTAGGTAGCAATCTGAGTGTGAGATTATGGTGGTAGACTGAGGGAAGAGAAGGGAGTTTTGCTAAAAAATATGCTATGATGCTAGACACTATAGCCAACTATTTCTGTGTCAAAACACACAAGTCGTGACGGCTTTAAAACAGCCAGTCAGATACATAATAATTGTTGTTTTAGGCACAGCTGCTATATGTTATTTTGTTTTAAATTATTTGTATTCTAGTCGCCGTTATTATCTCTTAAACTTGGCATGACCAAAGGAATTTACAGACACTATGTACGCTGAAGAAACCACCAACGTCACCGCAATTAAAGACATTCGCGCTCGTGAGATTTTAGACTCACGCGGTAACCCAACGATTGAAGCTGATGTCATCTTAGCGGATGGCACTTTAGGTCGTGCTGCTGCCCCAAGTGGCGCTTCTACTGGATCACGTGAGGCGCTTGAGCTACGTGATGGTGACAAAGATCGCTACATGGGCAAAGGTGTAAAGAAAGCTGTGGCGAACGTCAATAGCCAGATCCGTAGTGCACTGATGGACAAAGACGTCACAGAGCAGCAAGCTATCGATGATGCAATGCTTGCATTAGATGGCACAGAAAACAAAGACAACCTAGGCGCAAACGCGATGCTAGCAGTGTCACTTGCAACGGCTAAAGCTGCTGCGAAATCACAAAGCTTACCATTACATCAGTACATCGCTAACCTACGCAATCAAACTTCATTGACCATGCCTGTACCGATGATGAATATCCTAAACGGTGGCGAGCATGCAGATAATACCGTTGATATCCAAGAGTTTATGATTGAGCCAGTGGGTTTCACGAGCTTCTCTGAAGCGCTACGTGCGGGCACTGAGATTTTCCATAGCTTGAAGTCAGTGTTAAAGTCACAAGGCTTAAATACGGCAGTGGGCGATGAAGGTGGTTTTGCCCCGAACTTGCGTAGCAACGAAGAGGCTATCACGGTCATCATGCAAGCGATTGAAAAAGTGGGTTACAAAGCCGGTGAAGATATTCATTTGGCTTTAGATTGTGCTGCCAGTGAGTTCTACAAAAATGGTCAATATGTCTTAGCAGGTGAGGGCGATAAAGCTTTTGATAGCCAAGGTTTCTCAGACTATTTGGTTGGGTTAGCGCGTCAGTATCCTATCATCTCTATCGAAGATGGTCTTGATGAGTCAGATTGGGACGGTTGGAAGTACTTGACAGAACAGCTGGGCGATAAAGTTCAGTTGGTCGGTGATGATTTGTTTGTGACCAATCCAACTATCTTGCAAGAAGGTATTGATAAAAAAATTGCCAATGCTATTTTGATCAAATTCAACCAAATCGGCACTTTGTCAGAAACTCTAGATGCGATTTATCTTGCGAAGAATAACGGTTATGCGACTGTTATCTCTCATCGTTCAGGCGAAACAGAAGACAGTACGATTGCAGATTTGGCAGTTGGTACTGCTGCTGGTCAAATCAAGACTGGTTCGTTATGCCGATCGGATCGCGTTGCTAAATACAACCAGCTGCTACGTATTGAGCAACAAGTTCGTGCAAGCTATCGTGGTCGTGAAGAGTTCATTGGTCTACGAGGCTAAGAAGTCCAAATTATAAAGGTTGAGCTATTTGTCGATGTTGGGCGATATTTCGTTATTCATACGTTGAGTTGCTACTTCAATGAGTCGCCCAGCATACATAGCTGATCTTTATTTTATTATTTAAACCGTTTGGCGTTATCACTTTATGAAATACTTTAGCCAATTTATACTACTCGCTTTAGCTGCTGCGGTGCTCCTAGGTCTGCAGTACCAGTACTGGTTGGGTGAAAACGGTCGGGTTGAGCATAGTAAATTGACAGCGCAGATTGAAATGCAGCAACGCTCGAATGATAATCAAGTCTCTGCCAATAATCTATTACGTACTGACGTTCACGACCTGAAAAACGGTCTAGAGGCAGTAGAAGAACATGCTCGTTTGGATTTGGGGTTGATTAAACCAAATGAAACTTTTGTACAGGTTTCAACAGCTCCGACGACGCATAGTAGTAATTAGTTTTTTACAGTCTTTTTATCCTCCATTGTCTTTATTAGAGACATTCTTTCCGCTCAAAAATCTTCATCTTCCTTAGCTTTCACTTCTCCCTAGCCATCCTGTCATGTGTCCCAATCATGAGTACTATCTCTTTATGAATACCACACCTCATATATACGCGATGATCGTTGCTGCTGGTCGCGGTAGCCGCTTCGGTGCGTCAATAGCCAAACAATATACCTTGTTGCAAGGACAGACGCTATTACAGCGTAGCACAGCAAGACTTGCGTCCAGTCGTTATATTGATAAATGCTTGTTAGTCATAGCAGCGGAGGATAGCACGGCAGCAACGCTCGATTTTGATCTGCCCATTTATTTTGCCACTGGTGGCGCTGAGCGTTGGCAGTCGGTAAGAGCAGGCGTGGATGCTGTTAGTGATGCAGGTGCTGATGATTCAGATCTGGTGCTGATCCATGATGCAGCGCGTCCTGCCGTCCCAAGCTCTGATATCGACAAGGTAGTTGAGGCGGCGATGCTAGAGCCTTACGGGGCGATTTTAGCGACGCCTGTGGCTGATACGTTGAAAGAGTCTGTGGTGCGCTCGTCGCTTGACGACGAAGCAGGGAGCAACCAGGATCCGACGTTCTATACTAATCGTACTATTGATCGTAGCGGGTTGTGGCAAGCGCAAACGCCGCAGGTGTTTCGATTGGGGCAGTTGAAAAAAGTATTGTGTCATGTAGAAAAACACCAACTTATGATTACCGATGAAGCCAGTGCTTTTGAATATTTAAACCTGCCGATTCGTCTCGTGAGCGGCAGCCGCCAAAACGTCAAACTGACCTACCCTGAAGATGCTACGTTATTATCTGCTATTATCAGCATCCAATCTCCATGAAGTATGGCAAGGTTTCCATTGTCTCTGTCAGGTTAGTAGGCCAGACTTTCAGTATGAATACTGCCGCTTTATTGCTTTAATACTTATGATTCTCAAGACTTCGTATGCTCTTCCACGCTCCAACTACAGAGTTATATGAGAG